>NZ_JADYUD010000010.1 GCF_021531595.1 Fusobacterium perfoetens | reverse complement strand
AATATAGAAAATAAAAATGAGGTTGTTGCATTTTCTAATTTATAAATTTTTATCAAAAGATATTATTAATAGAAAAATAGCTATTTACAATGTTTTATAACATATTAAAAAATGAGGCTGTTGCAAATCTATAAAAATAAAATTTTATAAATTAGAAAATGCAACAACCTCATTTTTATTTTCTATATTTTTCAAGAAACTCTTTCATCATAAAGTTTATAATCAATGTTTTATTATACTCTTTATGTTCTGTACAAAACTCCTCAAATTCTCTTAAAATATTTTCTTCTACTCTAAATGTTGCCCTTTTAATATTATTTTCAGAAATTGTAAACATTTTTTTTGAGATATCTAAAATATTTTTTTCTGATGAATAAATTTTTGTTAAAATATCTAATTTTTCTTTTAAAGAGTTTATTTCATTTATGAAATCACTTGGAGAAAAATCATATTCTTTATTTATTTCTTTTTTTTCTATTTTTTTAGGAACAAAAGAAGAAGTTTTTTCTTTTATCCTTGGATATCTTTCAGGATTTATAACAGACATATCTTTTTTCTCAAGAGCCTGATGAAATAATTCCATATCTATTTGAGATTTTATATATCTAAAGAGTGTATCTCTGTTTATCTTTTCATCTTTACTTGTATAAAAAGAATTTGCAACAATGAATACAGCTTCTTCTTGTTGTATCTGTGTTTCAAAAAGTTCATCAAACATGTCTAAGATTTTATCAATTTTTTTCATATATTTTCCTTAAATTTATTTAATTACAAGTTCTACAGGACAATGATCTGAACCTAAAATATCAGTATGAATTTTTGCTGAAACAAGTCTTTCTTTCATAGAGCCTGAAGTTAAGAAATAATCTATTCTCCAGCCTGCATTTTTTTCTCTTGCCTTAAATCTATATGACCACCACGAATATATTCCTTCCTGATCTGGATAAAAATAACGGAAAGTATCTATAAATCCTGAATTCATAAGTTCAGTAAATTTATTTCTTTCTTGGTCTGTAAATCCTGCATTGTTTCTGTTTGTTTTAGGATTTTTTAAATCTATTTCTTTATGAGCAACATTTAAATCTCCACAAACAACAACAGGTTTATTTTTTTCAAGATTTTGCATATATTTTCTAAATTCATCTTCCCAAATCATTCTATAATCAAGTCTTTCTAATTCTGTTTTTGAATTTGGAGTATATACTGTAATGAAATAAAAATCTTCAAATTCAAGAGTAATAACTCTTCCTTCTTTATCATGTTCTTCTATTCCAAGACCATAACTTACTGATAAAGGTTCTTTTTTAGTAAAGATTGCTGTTCCTGAATATCCTTTTTTTTCAGCATAGTTCCAGTATTGATAATATCCTTTTAAATCTAATTCAACTTGTCCTGCCTGTACTTTAGTTTCTTGAAGACAAAATATATCAGCATCTTCTCTGTCAAAAAAATCCATAAATCCTTTTGTAAGGCATGCTCTTATACCATTAACATTCCATGAAATAAATTTCATTATTTTCCTCCTAAAATTTATTAATTATTTTGAAAAAATTCTTTAAGATATAGTCCTACTCCTCCATCATCATTTGATACTGAAGTGATTTCTGGTATAATATCTTTTACAAAATCTTTTGCATTTTTCATAGCTACAGGATATCCAACTTCTGTAAGCATTGATAAATCATTTTCATTGTCTCCAAATGCTATTATTTCATCTGTTGCTATTCCCATATCATCAGCTATTATTCTAAGGGCATTTCCTTTTGAACATTTTTTACTTACAATGTCCATAACATTATCTCCTGAGCCAAATATATTTACTTCCTCTCCGTAATTATCTTCTACAAATTTTCTTAATTCTTTGAAGATTTCCTGACTTCCAAAGAATACTATTTTTTCAAAGTCAAAAGCTTTTAAATTATCAAGATTTTCATTTGAATGGAAAGTATACTTTGTATTACTTAACTTAGATTCAGTATAATATTCTGTATCAAGCTGAGAATAACATACATCATAGTTTGAAGTAGCACTATATTTAAGACCTAATTCTGTTCCTTTTTTTAATATTTCAAGACACATAATTTTATCCATTTTTTCTGAATAAATAAGTGTGTTTCCTTTAAATACTCTTGCCCCATTAAAGCATGAATAATATTTTATTTCTTTAATATCTCCTAAAAGTTCTTTTATACTAGGAAGATCTCTACCAGAAGAGGGAACAAATACAATTCCTTTTTCAATACAATTATTTACTATATCTTTATTTATTGTTGGAATTTTTTTCTCATTGTCTACAAAAGTTCCATCAAGATCTGTTGCTATTAATTTAACAGGTTTATCGTCTGTTACAACTCCATTTGCAAGATATTCTTTCATGTATCCTTGAATATACCCATAATATACTTCAGGTATAAAATTAAATATAGGTCTCATTCTATTCATTAGTTTTGATTTTGTAACATGAAATTTTCTCCATGTATGTGCATCTGAAGTTACATTTTGTATAAATCCCTGAAATCTGTCACAAGCATTTGCAAACTTTGCTTCTTTAGTTTTCCCCTCTTCAAATTCAAGCCATATATTCATAAGTTCTTCTTTTTGATTTTTAGGAAGTATTCCATATATTTTTTTTGCAGCATCAAGTTCATTTTTTTCTTTTTCTGCCTGAGAATATGTTCCATATGCTGGAGTATCCCCTGCTACAATTTCTACTATATCATGAACTAATATCATTTTAATAACTTTTAGCATATCTACTTCTTCATGATAATATTCTTTCAGAAGAACTGCACACATAGCCATATGCCAACTATGTTCTGCATCAGTTTCCTGTCTTTTTCCGTTTAAAACAAGTCCCTGACGAAGAATTCCTTTTATCTTATCTATTTCTAGAATAAATTCTATTTGTTTTTGCAATCTATTCATTGCCTATCCCTCCTGCTTTTTTACTATATATTATTTTAGCATATCTTAAAACAATATTCTATACTATGAGTAAATAGTATTTTTATTTTATGACAAGAAGAGTTTTATTTGATAGTTTCTGTTTTATAGTGTATACTTATGTATATAAGAATATACTTTAAAAGGAGAATACTATGAGTAATTATGTAAATCTAAAAGAAAAAGCTTATGAGCTTATTAAAAATAAAATAATTAATCTTGAATTTATGCCTGGAGATTACTTGGAAGAAAAAAAATTAAGTGAACTTCTTAATGTAAGCAGAACTCCAATAAGAGAAGCATTAGCTCGTCTTGAAGCTGAAATGTGGGTGTCAAATCTGCCTCGGAAAGGAATTTTTGTAACAAAAGTTGATGAAAATATGCTTAATAATATTTTTGAAGCTAGGAAATGTTTTGAGCCAGCTATTCTTGAAATGGCATTTAATAATCTTTCGTCAATTAAACTTAATATTTTTAGAGAAAGATTTGTTAACTACAATACTCTTCCTCAAGAAGAGAAAGATAAATTAGATAATGATTTTCACCTTTATATTTTAAATTCTGTAGATAATATTTTTGTTCAGTCAATGATGGTTACTACTTTTGAACATGTAGTAAGAGTAAGAAAACTTTCTTTTGATAAAAAATTGAATAAAAGAATAAGTGATTCTAATGATGAACATATTCAAGTAATAGATTTTATTCTTTCAGGAAAAAAAGCAGAAGCTGCAGAAGCATTTAAAAAACATATAGAAAATTCATATATTTATTATCTTGGACTTTTATTTTAGTATATTAAGTTAAAATTTATATAAAACAATAAAAAATCAGAGCATCTTTTTTACTCTGATTTTATTTTGGAAATAATTTTAAAAAATTTCATCATATTTTTGAAAATTATTATATTTTAAAGTACTTCTTACTTTTTTTACATATTCATGTCCTTCTTCTGAATATTTAAGAAGCCCTCCTGCAATTTCATAAGGTGATTTTCCTTCCCATATCATTTTTCTTGCATTTGAATAAGCAGATGAACGGGAAATAATAAGTGTTATATCTTCAACAGTATCTTTTAATGTATCATATTTTTTTAGATGAGGAGTAAAATCACCCCTTGATCCTTTGGCAGCTATCCTTGGTTCATTAGGATTTGTAGACCAGACTCCAAAAGCATTATTTCCTTCTCTGAAAAATCTTGAAGTCCCCCAAGCACTTTCTATAGCTCCTTGTGTTAAAATAAGAGAGGCTGGGTATACTATCATTTTAGATTCTAGTTCCTCCCACTTTCCATATTCTGTTTTATATTTTTTAAAAAGTTTTTCTGCATACTGTTTTTCATTTTCTGTAAGTTCTTTTTTAATTTTTAATTTTTTTACAATTTCTCTATTGTTAAGAACTTCTTGTTGTACTACTTCTATAGAAGGCAGAAGAAGCTTTATAAAAACATCTTTTCTTTTAACAGGAGAAAGATTTCTTAAATCAATATTAATATCTGAAAATACAAATAAACCATCTCTTTCCTTATAAATATCATCAAGACTATTTACAACAATTTTATCATATTTTACTTTAGTTATTGTTTTTGAAGCAGAGAGAAAGTTATCAGCTTGATTTTTTAAATCTTTCTGACTTCCATAACTTATTATTGTAAACAGAAAAAAAATAAATAAAACCAAAAACATAAAAATATTTTTTTCAATCTTTTTTCTTTCTAACTTTTTAATTTTTATTACTTTCATAATTCAAATTCCTTTTTCTAATAGTATACATTTTAAATATAATTTTAGTTCTTATATCTTACACTAAAATGGTATTTTTTTCAAATATATTCTATAAATGAAAAAGAGTGTGATTTTAATTCACACTCTTTATTTCTATACATATATAAATCATTTTATTTTATAAACTACTAAATTCATTAGATATAAATATATTTTTATTTTTTAAATTTATTTATTTGCTCTGCTATCATTTCTGTTATTTCTTTAAGTTGCTCTTCTGTAAGGCTTTCATTAATCTTAATACTTGAAAATTTTATTCCATACTTTACATCAATAAGAGGTTTTTCCTCATTTGCCTTGATTCTTTTTAATTCTGCTCTCATTTCATCACGGGAAAAATCTTTTACTTTTAAAATATACTCTTCCATTTTTTCTTCAGGAAGATTTAAAGCTTTTATAAGTTTATTTATCTCTTCAGCCTTTGTAAGCTTTAGTTCATTTATATATCTTTTTACAGGAACAGGATAATTAAGACTTCCTTTTATTCTTTTTACCTGTCTTGAGCTCATATTGTATTCATCTCCAAGCTCTTCTATTGTAACTTTTCTTTTTTCACTGGCAACATGGAATCTGTAGGCAAGTTCAAGAATAGATAAATCTTCTCTATGTGTATTTTCATTAATCTGAAATACTTCAAGATCGTCTGCTGAATAATTTTCAGGAATAATAACAACTTTTCCATCAAAAGAGTAATCATCTCCATAATTAATATAACCAGTTTTGATTGCAGCTGTTCTTCTGTATCCTGAAATTATTCTATATTTTCCATTTTCTTTTTTTTGGATATAAACAGGATTTATAAGTCCAACTTCATAAATGCTTGAAGAAAGTCCTTCTATTCCTTCATCATCTTTTAATTCTTCAAAATTCTTTTCTCTTAAAATATATTTTTTATCACTTAAATCTATGTTATCTAAAATATCTTTTGTAAAATTTACAAGAGAAGCACCAGGAATATTTTCCATTTTTACACTGCTGTTTCCAAATGGATTACCAGTCATCATCTCTACATTTTCTGATACTTTTGCTCCAAGATTTTTATACTGATCTATTGACATATCTTTAAAAAAATCATTTTTTTTACTGCTCATTGTCATTCTCCTCTCTGGCTATTATTTCTTTAGTCAGATTAATATAATCTTTTGCACCATTAGATGCAGGATCATATGCAAAAATTGATTCATGTCTTGCTGGTGCTTCAGCAAGTTTTATATTTCTTCTTATTTTTGTATTCATAAGTTTATCTCCGAAAAATTCAGCTATCTTATCTAGCGCTGCTTTATCTAGATTTCTTCTGTTATCATACATTGTAGCAAACACACCTTTTAGAGTAAGCTCTTTATTCATTAAAAGATTTCTTCCCATTTCAATTGTCTGTATAAGCTGAGTTACACCTTCCATTGCATAATATTCTGTCTGAATAGGAACATAAATAGAATGAACCATAGCAAGAACACCTAAATTTAATTTTCCAAAACTTGGGGCACAGTCAAATACAACATAATCATATTTTGTAAAATCAAATTGTGATAATCTATTTTTTAATAAAAATTCTTTTCCTGGTAATTCAAGATATTCAAATTGTGATAATCTAAGGTCTGCTGGAATAATATCAATACCTTCTCTTGAAATTATAGCTTCTTCTGGAGAAATTTCTCCCTTAAGCATTTCATACACACTTGGCATTTCAGGTTCATAAGCTCCCAAACCTTTAGTAAAGTTTCCCTGAGGGTCAACATCAATAGCAAGAACTCTTTTATTTAATTTAGCAAGTCCTATAGAAACACTTTGAGCAGAAGTAGATTTTCCAACTCCTCCTTTTTGATTAAGAAATGCTATAAATTTAGTAGACATTCTTTTTGAAAAATATTCTCCTAAAGCTTCATTGATTATTGTAGATTCTTTTTCTCCTCTTTGCTTAGCAAGATTTTTAACATCTTTATCTTTATCTACTTCAAGCATTACATTTTTTCTAAATTTCTTACTTTTTAGTTCTTTTTTCTTTCCTTCCATTGTCTCCTCCTCAGTTTGTATTTAAAAATAGAAATTTTATTGTACAATATATTTATACTCCAATAAGTGTGTAATGTCAACTTATTTTTTCATAAAAAGTGTGTATAAATTTTATTTCTATTTTAAAAATACTTACATTTTAAAAATAAATATCGTATAATATGCATATACTGCAAAGAGGATGTGTATGAATTTATGAAATATGC
Source organism: Fusobacterium perfoetens (assembly GCF_021531595.1). Classification (NCBI taxonomy): domain Bacteria; kingdom Fusobacteriati; phylum Fusobacteriota; class Fusobacteriia; order Fusobacteriales; family Fusobacteriaceae; genus Fusobacterium; species Fusobacterium perfoetens. Next base: position 66,098 of record NZ_JADYUD010000010.1, on the reverse strand, counting down.
TGTTGGTTATATAAGAGTTTCCAGTGAACGGCAAGTAAAAGAAGGACAGGGGCTGGAAATTCAAGAAAAATCAATTAGGAAATATTGCAAAGAAAATAATATTGAACTTATAAATATATTTTCTGATGAAGGAATAAGTGGGGCTGAAAGCTTAGATAAAAGAGAAGGACTTGCTCAGGCAATTGAACAAATAAAATCTTTATCAAAAACAAATAAACCTGTTGATTACCTTATAGCACAAAAACTTGACAGGGTTGCTAGAAATACTATGCTTCTTGGATATCTTGAATTTGAATTAACAAGAGTCAAATGTTCTATAATATCTTCAGAACAAAAATTTGAAGATACACCAAATGGTGGACTAATGAAAGATATAATAGTTGCTTTTGCATCTTTTGAAAAAAAGATGATAAATATGAGAACAAATTCTGGTAAAAAAAATAAGCTCAGTAAAAAACTGCATACTTCTGGAAATATTCCAATAGGATATAAAAGTGATGGAGAAAATATTGTAATAAACGAAGATGAAAGACCTATTATTCAATTTATTTTTCATGAAAGAATCACTGGTCAGTCATACAGAAGTATATCTAATGATTTAAAAAAAATCTTTAATATTGCCCTTTCTTACAGCTCCATAAAATATATTTTAGAAAATACAATATATATGGGGAAATTTAGACAAGAAAACACATATATAGATGTACCTAATATCATAAGTACATCTTCTTTTTACAGAGCAAGAAAAATAGGAAAAAAATAAATTAAGTTTTGAACAGGGGATGAGTTATTAAATGTTTGATGTTTTTTTTAGTGAATTTAATTTACAGACATTTTTATTTTTGTCTGCTGCCTGCTTTGCAGCATCTTTTATAGATGCAATAGCAGGTGGAGGAGGGCTTATAAGTGTTCCTGCCTTTGTTGCTTCAGGACTTCCCATACATGTTGCAATGGGATCAAATAAAATGGCTGCAAGTTTTTCAACTTTAGGAAGTGCTGTGAAATATTTCACATCAGGAAAAATTAATTTTTCTCTTATGAAATATCCTATGATTTTAGGGGCTATCGGAGCTGTTTTAGGAGCTTGTGTAGTATCTAATACTAGTGAGGAAATACTTGAACCTCTTATTTTTATAATGTTGCTTGCTGTTATTATTTATACTTTTGCAAATAAAAATATGGGAATAAAAGATGAGTTTCAAGGAGCAACATTAAAAAATACAATTTTTGGAAGTATTATGTCTTTTATTGTATGTTTTTATATAGGTTTCTTTGGGCCAGGAGGAGGTTCATTTCTTTTATTTGGACTATTAAAAGTTTATAAATTTGATTTTATAAGAGCTTCTGGAAATGCAAAAGTTCTTAATCTTATAGCAAACCTTGCAGGACTTGTAGCATTTATATATTATGGAAATGTTTCATATCTTTATTCTATTCTTGTTGGAGTTGTAATGTATATAGGAGCTCAATGTGGAGCAAAATATGCAATAAAAAAAGGATCAAAATTTATAAGACCATTTTTCCTTATTGTTTCACTTATTACGATAGCCAAAATGGCCGTAGAAAAATTTTTATAATATAAAACTAAACGGAACTGAAAAAATATCAAGTTCCGTTTATATTTTTATTTCAAAAATTTTTTATACTCTTTTTTTGTAAACTTAGGATTACCATGCTTATATTTAAATGTATGATTCTTATTAACTACTTCAATATCTACTTTTATAAGCCCTTCTCCTATATCTGCTATTTCATCAAATGCTCTTTTGCTTAAATCAATATCTCTTCCATATTTCTTACTGAAAGATCCTCTGTCTGTCACTACAACTATAACTGATTTATTATTTTCTTTATTTGTAACCTTTAAAACTGTGCCAAAGGGATAACTATTAGATGTACATGTCAGCTGTTTAGAACTATAAATATAACCACTGGCTGTAGGTTTTCCTTCAAATCCTTTTCCATACCAGCTGGCTGTTTTAGCGAAAATAATTTGAGAAATAAAAAACATAAATAAAAAACCTTTTTTCATATTCATTCTCCTCATTATAACTTTTCATATATACTTTATAATAATCATATCATAAAATATAGTTTTTTAGAATAAACTATTTTAAATATATTTATTTTTTATAGGACTTTAATAATAGAAGTTAAAATTTTTTATTGACTTTTCATTTTTAAAATGTTATAACTCTCCTATAAAAGATATCTTTTATATTAATTAATATGCCCTTAACATTTTTTATATTATATTAAAAGGAGACCGACTGATTTTCAGTCGGTCTCTTTCTAAATTCCCATTAAATATTTTTTAAATTTCTTATATGCTCTACTGCTTTTAAAATTCTTTCAAGCCCATCTTGAACTTTTTTTATTGAGCATGCCACATTAAATCTTAAGAAGTATCTTCCTTCTTCTCCATAAGTAAGACCTGGCATAACAGCAACTTTACCTATATCTATCAAATATCTCTGGAATTCCTCACTTGGCAAATCAAGTTCTGAAAAATCAATCCATGCAAAGTATGAACCTTGAGGAACTTCACATTTTAATTCAGGAATATTTTTCTGAAGATACTCTTTTGTAAATCTAATATTATTTTCAGTATATTTTACAAGCTCGTCAACCCAGTATTCACATTTATTATATGCTGTAATAGTTGCAATGACAGCTAATATAGATGGTGAAGAAAGAGCATCTCTATTTTTTAAAATTCTTAAAAACTCTTCTCTATCTTTTTCAGATGGAATAAAAAGATAAGAACCTGTAAATGCTGGAATATTAAATGTTTTTGAAGCAGAAGTACATAGAATCATATTCTCAAGATACTCACCTCCAAGAGAAAGTATTGGAATATGTTTACCATTATAAACTATATCCATATGAATCTCATCAGATATTATAAAAACATTCTTTTTTCTGCATATATCAATCATTTTTTTCAGTTCTTCTTCAGTCCATACTTTTCCTACAGGATTATGAGGACTGCATAAAAGAAATACTTTAGCTTCGTCACATTTTTTTTCAAAATCTTCAAAATCAACTTCATATCTTCCATTTACATTTTTTAAAGGAGAAGATATTAGTTTTCTTTCATTTCCTTCTATCATTTTGAAAAATCCATCATATCCAGGAGTATTTATAAGAACTCCATCACCTTTTTCTGTCTTCATCTCTATGAATTTAGATACAGAATAAATTACACTTGGACTATAAACTATCCACTCTTTATCAGGAATATAATTAAATCTTTTTTCATACCATCCTGTTACAGCATTTTTAAAATCATCATGATTCCATCTGCTGTATCCAAATATTTTATGGTTGATTCTTTTTATAAGAGCCTCAGCTATCTCATCTGGAGATTCTAAATCCATATCTGATATTGTAAAAGGAAGAAGATCTTCTTTTCCAAACCTATCTTTTATATAATCCCACTGTGTACAGTATGTCCCTCTTCTGTCTTTTATATCATCAAAATTCATATTCTCACCTTATTACATTTTACTCATTAGTTTTTCTAATTTATTTTTAACAACATTAACTTGAGGTCCTATTATTACTTGAAGATTTGTTTTATCAAGTTTTACAACTGCAACTGCACCAGTATCTTTAATTTCTTTTTCATCTACTAATGACATATCTTTTACAACTAATCTTAATCTTGTTAAACAGTTGTCAAGAGAAACAATATTGTCTTTTCCTCCTAATGCTTTAAGAAGTTTTTCTTCGTCATATCCTCCAAGTTTAGCATCTTTTCCTTCAGCCATTACTTCTCTTCCAGGAGTTTTTAAGTTAAATTTAGTTATTGCCCATTTAAATACAAAATAGTATATTATAAACCATACAATTCCAACTGCTATTACTAAATACCATTTTGTTTTTGTTCCTTGTAAAACTCCGAATACTAAGAAATCTATTATATTTCCATCTGTATTACCTATAGCTACTTTTAAAATTCCCATTACCATAAATCCAAGTCCAACCATAATACAATGGAATAAGTAAAGAGCTGGAGCAAGGAATAAGAATATAAATTCAAGTGGTTCTGTTATTCCACCAACTGCACAAGCAACTACTCCTGATATTAAAAGTCCTTTTATTTTTCTTTTATTCTCAGGTCTTGCTGTAGTGTACATTGCAAGAGCTGCTGCTGGAAGACCAAACATGTATACTGGCATTTTTCCTTGTGATAAAAACTTAGTTACATTTGGATCAAATATTCCATTTGCAAATTGTTTATAGAATATTGTAAGAGCACCTGAAACTGTTTCTCCATTTACAACTGCATCTCCACCTGCTGATGTAAATCTAATCATTGCAACAAGAATATGATGTAATCCAAACGGTCTTAAAAGTCCTTCTCCTGCACCAAAAAGGAATGGTCCAAATGGCCCTGACTTACTAATAACATGTCCTATTCCTATTATCATACGGTTGAAGAAAGGCCATATAAAAGGAATTAAAAGACTTACCACACCAACAATAACTGCTGTTGCTAAAGGAACAAATCTTGAACCTGTCCAGAATCCTAAGAAATCTGGAAGAGAAATTGTACGGTATTTTTCATGTATTTTATATACAATAATACCTATTATAAGTCCTCCAATAACTCCTGTATCAATACTTTGAATTCCCATAACCATAGCTTGTCCTGCTTCTTTCATATTTTCAGGAGAAGCTAAAGTTCCTGTAGTTTTTAATAAAAAGTTTACAGCAAGATGAGATATTGTAAATCCTACATATCCAGAAAAAGCTGCAACTCCTTTGTCTTCTTTTGCAAGTCCTAAAGGAATTGCTATTGCAAACATTACAGGAAGATTTGAAAATGCAAATGAACCTATTGTTGCCATAAAATTAAAGAAGGCATTTAATATAGGATTTTTTAAAAACGGAAGAATTTCTGCTGTAACAGAACTTGCAAAAGAACTTCCTACTCCTAACATAATACCACAAGCTGCCAGTAAAGACACAGGCAGTACAAATGTTTTTCCTAATCCTTGGAAAAACTCCCAAAAGCTAACTTTTTTCGCCATGTATATCCCTCCATTACATATATTATTTTAACTTGATATTATTATATAATATTCAAAATGTAATGTTAATATACATACTTTTTCATATTTTTTTGAAAAAAAGTTTAACTGTTTTTGTATCTCTATATTGATTTTAATATTATTTCCAATGCTTCATCATTACTTTCAGCTATAATAAGATTTTTTAAAAAAATTTTTTTCTCAGATAAATCCATCAACTCTGAAATTATTTTTAAATATTCTCTTTTATTTTTTATTGACAAAACAAATAAAACATATCCTTTTTCTCCTTCTTCCACTTTTATTCCATTTTTAGAAATTACTACTGAAAGACCTTCTTTTAAATAATCTTCATTATCTGTATTGTAGCAAAAAAGTATCCCTTTCTCTATGAACATATATCTTCCATAATTTCCTGCCAAATCTTTTAATTTTACAAACATTCTGTCTTTTGCACAGCCATCTTTTACAAGAAGATTTATCCCAATTTTAACTGCTTCTGTAAATTTTAATTCTTCTTCTGTCAAATATATTCTATTTATTTTTAAAAGTTCAGGCAAAATATTTTCATTTTTACAATTTATATCATCTTCTATAAGAATATCAAATTTCTCTCTTATTTCTTCTGTTATATTTTCCATATTCGCTTCAAGTGAATTTTTCTTAATTATTTCTGTCAATTCTTTTAAAGAAATTTTTTTTATATTATCATAATGAAGATAAGATTCAATACATTCTGCTATATATACTGTTTCTTCATCTCTTAAGGGTTCTAAAAGATATTTATTATTTTCTGAAACAGCCTTTTTCACTTTTTCAAATATCTTTTCATCTATTTTTATTTTTCTTGCTTCTAAATTCTTATATAATTTAAAATTATTTTTTATTCTATAAATAGCAGGAATTAAATATTTAAGAAGTTTTTCTGTAAGTTCTCTGCTCGTTGAAAATTTTTTATTCATATCTTTTTCAAGAGCTCTCAATAATCTATTAATAAACTTTTCTGCAATAAAAAAATTTTCATAGAAATAGTTTACATACTGACCACTTAAAAAATATTCTAAAAGATGCAACATTTCATATTCAAGTTTTATATCAATAATTTTATCAAGAACTTTCTGAATAATTTTATACTCATCTAAGGTTTTTAAAAATTCACTATTTATTTTCCTATTTATAATATATTTATTTGACATTCTTTCAATAGTTACTGTAAGATACAAAGTTATGATATTTTTAAACTGTTCAGGAAATTCTGTACCAAACTTTTCTTCTATTTCATATATTGATTCAGGTATATTTTTCTCATAATATTTATTTATATATTTTTCTATTATTTGACTCTCAATTTTTTCATTAAGATATTTTTTAGAAAATATGAAAATTTCTTTATCCTTTACTTCAATATAGTCTAATAATTTTAAAAGTTTTAAGTGTCTTAATTTTTTCTCATTTCCTGATATCTCTATTTTATTGCCATCTCTTAAAAAATAAAGTTCAAAATATGAGATTTGCTTTTCAACATTTTTTAAATCTTTTTTTATTGTTGTTCTGCTTACATTTAAAAACAACTCTATCTCTTTCAAAGTAACATTTTCTTCAAAAAGATATTTAGTAAGAATATAACTTTCTCTTTCTTCCTGAGAAAAAGTGTAAGTAACCATATCAAGATTTTTAATAAGAAAGTTAAGATTTTTTTCATCTGTACTAAAAACAAGGCTTCCTTTTTTTATTTCTATCTCATCAAGATTTTCTTTTCTAAGATAAAAATTTATATTATCAATACTGTATCTTATATTCCTTTCACTTACAGAATATTTTTCTGCAAAGTATTTTAAAGGTAAAATTTTTCCATTTATTTCTTCTAATAAATCTATATCTTTCCTATTTAGTCCCATTTTACCTCCAATCTAGCAAAATAAAATAATCTATCCTATACTTCCATAACAAAATCCTAATATAAGTATTATAATTACGCCAGGAGTGAAAATATATTTTCCTACATTTAATACAAAAGCTCCTATTTTATATTTAGATCCTTCATTAATTTCATTTATAACTTTTTCTTTTCCTACAAAAAAGAAATAAAATCCAAGTACAAATACTGCTCCTAAGGGAATCATATATACAGACATTATATCTGCAAATTTCCCAAAAAGATTCATATTAATATCAAGAGGTATACCTATTAATAATAAAACGCTTCCTACAATAAAGCTTGCCTTCTTCCTTGAAAGATTAAATTTTTCCATTATAGCTTCTACAGGAACTTCTAATTGATTTACAGCAGAAGAGACAGCTGCAAATATTATACTTAAGAAAAATACCGTTCCTAAAATCTTTCCTCCTGTCATTTGTGAAAAAACAGCAGGCAGTGTTATAAATAAAAGACTTGGTCCTGCATCTGGTTTAAATCCAAAAGCAAATGCTGCTGGTATTATTATAAACCCAGCAAGTAAGGCTGCGCAAGTATCTAATATACATGTATGAAAAACACTAGCTGGAATATCAATATCTTTATCTAAATAACTTCCATATACAAGAAGAGCTGATCCACTTAACCCTACAGTAAAAAATGCCTGCCCTAAGGCCATAATCCATGTAACAGGTTTTGCAAGCAACTCCCATCTTGGAACTAAAAGGTATTTTACTCCTTCTGCTGCTCCTGGAAGAGAAAGTGATTTAAATACTAAACCTATAAATATCATAAACATAAGAGGCATAATAATTTTATTAAGTTTCTCTATTCCTTTTACAACACCAAAAGATATTACAACTATACTTAAAATTGCTGCTGTTATATGCCATACTATAGAACTGCTACTCCCTGCAAAATTATTAAAATATTCACCATAATTAATGCTATTCATATCTGTTGTAAGATACATTATAAAATATTTTATTACCCATCCAAAAACAATTACATAAAAAGTAAATATTCCTGAAACAGAAATAACTGGCACCCAAGATATAACTGAACTAAAAGGTATATTTTTCTTTTTCATAAGTTCCCCTACACCAAGAACTCCTTTTTTCATCATTCTTCCAAATGATATTTCTGAAATCAATCCTACAAATGAAAATAATATTACAAATATAAAATAAGGAATAAGAAAAGCTCCTCCACCAAATGTTCCAAGTTTCCAAGAAAAAAGCCAAATATTTCCCAGTCCTATTGCTGCTCCTACACATGATAAAATAAACCCTATTCTGTTACTGAACTTTTCTCTTTTCTCTTTCAAAACAACACACCTCCAAATAAAAAAATCCACAGATGTATCTGTGGATTACAAACTATTTTTATAAATTTCTACTCCTCTAAATACACATTCATCTTATTTTTATTTCTTAAACATAAAATGAGTCTGTATCTTTAAAAGATTACAAACTCTGCTTAAGAACTCCACCAATGTGATAAAGATGTATTATTTATATTTTTATTAAATTGATAAAACTTTTTCATAAATAACACACCTCCAATTTTTAGTCATAAAAATTTATATTCATTATGATATCATTGAGAGAAAAAAAATACAAGCATTTTTTTAATTACATTCATATTTTTTATTTTTTTACTTAATATAAAAATCATTAATAATTATTAAAAACTTTTATTGACGAAATTAATGGATTATGTTAAAATTCATTAGGTTATTTTTAATATATCTGTGTATACTTAAGTATTTTTTCAATAAAAAATTGAAAATCACAGCAACTTAAAAATTAAAATAAATTTATCTAGGGGGTAAAGATGAAAAACTTGAAATTAATTCACAAAGTTTTCATTGGTTTGGTTTTAGGTATTCTTGTAGGAGCTTTATTATATCCTATGAAAGAACAACCTTTTGTAAGCAAATATGTTATTGGATTTTTATTTGAACTTCTTGGACAAGGTTTCTTAAGACTTGTTAAGATGATCATTGTTCCTCTTGTATTTGCATCTCTTGTTACAGGTACAGCTGCAATGAATGATGTTAAAAAACTTGGAAGAATTGGAATAAAAACATTACTTTTCTTCATGGCTACTACAGCTCTTGGAATTATTGCTGCAATAATGGGAGCAAATATTTTAAAACCTGGTGTAGGAGTTGCTCTTGAAAATGTTCAGCAATCTCAATTTGTAGCAAAACAAGCTGATTCTTTTGTAAAAGTTCTGCTTAATATCATTCCTACAAATCCATTTGATGCTCTTGTGAAAGGAGAAATGCTTCAAGTTATATTCTTTGCTATAATGACTGGGGTTGTTATAACTCTTCTTGGAGACAAGGCTAAAAGACTTCAAGGTCTTTTTGAAGAAGCTAATGAATTAATGCTAAGAATGGTTAGTATTATAATGGAACTTGCTCCATTTGGAATATTTGGTCTTATTGGTAAAACATTCATAACTCTTGGATGGGCTGCTATGAAACCTCTTGCTTCATTTATAATAGTTACATATATACTTCTTATTTTCCATGGACTTGTTGTGTATCAAATACTTCTTCGTATTTATGCAAAAGAAAACCCTATAGTTTTCTTAAAGAAAATACTTGCTCCTATGACTCTTGCATTCTCTACATCAAGCAGTGCTGCATGTATTCCTCTTGCACTTAAAACATTAAAAGAAGAATTTAATGTTGAAGATAAAATATCTTCATTTACTATTCCTCTTGGAACAACTATAAATATGGACGGAACAGCTATTATGCAAGGAGTTGCTACTGTTTTCATTGCTCAACTTTACAATATTCATCTTACTACAAATGATTATTTTATGGTTGTTTTAACAGCAGTTTTAGCTTCAATAGGTACAGCTGGAGTTCCAGGTGTTGGAACAATCATGCTTTCTATGGTTCTTGCACAAGTAGGACTTCCTCTTGAAGGTATAGGACTTATCCTTGCTGTTGATAGAATTGTTGATATGGGAAGAACAACAGTAAATGTTATTGGAAACTTAGTATGTTCTGTTGTTATTGACAGAATTGAAAAGAGAACTGAAGAAAAAGAAAGAAGAAAAGCTGCTTAAGAATTATAAAATAATAGTTTTTGAAAATTGAAAAAAGAAAAAAAATATGCTATAATAATTCAATAAATAATATTGGAGATGAGGCTCTCCATGAAATTAGATTTAATTTCAGAATGCTTTTCTTAATTTATAATAAAAAAAGATGATAGCTTCTGCAGGTGTAATTTTTATATTTGCAGGAGCTTATTTTTTAATTTTAGGAGGATTTTTTATGCTTTTTAGTTTCGCTGTTTTTATTCTGACCGCTATGCTTCTAGCAAAAGGATTTGAAAAACTTCATATGCCCCCTCTTCTTGGAATGCTTTTTACAGGAATTCTTTTAGGATCTTATTCTAAAGATTATTTTGTAACTGAAAAAGGACTTACATTTTTAAATAGTTTTTTCATTTCTGACAAAATTCTTGATGTTTCTAATGAATTAAGAACTCTTGGACTTATTATTATCTTAATTAGAGCTGGACTTGGAATTGATAAAGAAGTTCTTAAAAAAATAGGAAAAACTGCTGTAAAAATGGCATCTCTTCCATGTCTTTTTGAAGGATTTACAGTAATGTTTGCAACTCATTTTATCCTTGGGTACTCTCTTCCTGTAGCTGGATGTCTTGGTTTTATTCTAGCAGCTGTTTCTCCTGCTGTTATTGTTCCTGAAATGCTTTCTTTAAAAGAAAAGGGACTTGGAAAAGAAAAAGAAATTCCTACTATAATTTTAGCAGGAGCTTCTATAGATGATGTTTTCGCTATCACACTTTTCACTGCTTTTCTTGGAATGTCTTTAGGACAAGAAATAAATATCTTTCAGGAAATTTTAAAAATACCTGTAAGTATTTTATCCGGTCTTTTACTTGGACTTGCTGCAGGATACATACTTTATCTTTTATTTAAATTTTTCCATATAAGAGATACTAGAAAAGCTCTTATTTTCATGACTGCTGCCATTATGCTTCACCATGTAGAAGAAATGAATATCTTTCCTATTGCAAGTCTTCTAGGAATTATGAGTATGGGATTTATTATTCTTGCTAAAGACAATTCTCTTGCAAAAAGAATAGCATTGAAATTTAATAAAATATGGGTTTTTGGAGAAATTCTTCTTTTTGTTCTTATAGGAGCTGCTGTAAATATTCGGGTTATTTTTGAATCAGGTCATATTGGAGTTCTTATTGTTTTAATTGGTCTTATAGGAAGACTTATTGGAGTCACAACGGCTCTTTATAACTCAAATCTTAATACTAAAGAAAAGCTTTTCTGTGGAATATCATATATTCCTAAAGCAACTGTTCAAGCTGCCACTGCTGGTATCCCACTTGCTGCAGGAGTCCCTCACGGAGATACAATTCTTGCTATAGGAGTCCTTGCTATAATAATAACAGTTCCTATAGGAGTTACTGGAATAAGACTTGGCAGAGATACCCTTTTATAATTTTTTAAAATTCTCAAATATAAAAATAAAATTTGGAGCTGTTGCATTTTCTAATTTATAAAAATAAAATTTTAGAATATTGAAAATATTTTCATAAGATAAAATTTTATTTTTATAGATTTGCAACAGCCCCTTCTATTTTGTTATCTTAATAATATCATTATTTATTTTCTAAAGTTTCTTTCATAAATACTTCCTGAGAATTTATATTCTCTTCATTTTCTTTAGGAAGCAATCTTATATATTTCTTATCATTTTGAAGTCTTCTTGCTTTAATATTATCTCTCATAATTACATCAAGAATATGTTCTATTTTTTCTTTATTTTCCTCTGAAGTAATAGGACATGAGATTTCAACTCTATGCTCTGTATTTCTTGTCATCATATCACCTGAAGAAATATATATTTTTCTCTCTTCTTTCATACCAAAAGCATAGATTCTTGAATGCTCAAGAAAGCGTCCTACAATACTTATTACTTTTATATTTTCAGTTTTTCCTATTACTTCTGGAATAAGACAGCATATTCCTCTCACAATAAGAGTCACTTGAACTCCTTTTTCAGAAGCTCTTACAAGGGCTTTTATAATATCTTTATCTGTAAAAGAGTTACATTTTATTATTACAGTTCCTGTCTTTCCTTCTTCACATTTTTTTATTTCCTCTTCAATAGAAGCAATTATATTATTTTTAAATCCTACAGGAGCAATCCATAATTTTTTATATACTCCTGAAAGATTTCCTATTGCCATATTCTTAAAAAATTTATCAGCATCTATACCTATTTCTTCATCAGATGTCATAAAAGAAAGATCTGTATAGATTTTTGCTGTTTTTTCATTATAATTTCCTGTTCCTATCTGAGTTATATATTTAAATTCATTCTCATCTTTATATGTTATAAGGCAAATTTTAGAGTGAACCTTAAATTTATCTGTTCCATATATAACTCTGCATCCTGCTTCTTCTAATTTTTGGGCCCATTCAATATTATTTTCTTCATCAAATCTTGCCCTTAGCTCCATTAACACTGTAACTTCTTTTCCATTTTCAGCTGCATTTATAAGATAACTAGCTAATTTAGATTCTTTTGAAATACGGTATAAAGTCATTTTTATTGCTTTTACCTTGGAGTTATTTGAAGCTTCTTTTATAAGATTTAAAAAAGGTTTCATCCTTTCAAAAGGAAAATGAAGTAATCTGTCTTTTTTTAAAATTTCTTCTATCATATTTTCTGTCTCTATAGTTTGAATTGGTGTAAAAGGAGTATAAGTAAGTTTTTCCTTTACATCTGCAGGAATAAAATTTTCTAAAGAAAAGCAATATATTGTGTCCAATGGAGTTTCTGAAATAAATAGCTGTTCTTTATTTAAATTTAATTTTTCCATAAAATATTTATTAAAATCTTTATTCATTTTCTTTTGCATTTCAATTCTTACTGGAGAAAGTTTTGAACGATTTTTTATAAGCTTTTTCATATGTTGTCTGTAATCTGTTGAATCATCATAGATTTCTAAGTCTGTATCTATATCTGCATTTCTTGTAATACACATTACAGTACTATCTATAAATTTATACATTGAAAAAATATCCTGTGCAAAATAGAGAATAATATCTTCTAATAAAAGAAAAGTATTTTTTTCTTTATCAAGAACAATTATTCTGTCAATACCTTCAGGTACAGGTATAATTCCTATAAGTTTATTTTTTTTATTTTCCAAATGAACTGCAATATGTAATTTCTTATTTTGTATAAATGGAAATGGATGCCATACATCTATAATTTGAGGAGATAAAATCGGAAGTATATTTCTTTTAAAATATTTTTCTATTTTTTTTATCTTATTTTCATCAAGATTTGACATTTTTTCAAAATTTATATTATTTTCTCTTAAAGAGACATCTAACTTTTTAAAAACATAATCACGAAGTCTGTAAAGAGTTTCTGTATTTTTATAAATTTCTAAAAGTTGTTCTTTAGCACTCATTCCTGTTTTATCATCTGAATAATCAGGAATATATTTCATATAATCATTAAGAGTACCAACTCTTACCATAAAAAATTCATCAAGGTTTGTTGTAAAAATTGAAATAAATTTAAGTCTCTCAAGAAGAGGGGTAGTTTCACAGTCTGCTTCTTCTAAAACCCTTTCATTAAATTTTAACCATGAAAGTTCACGATTGTCTATATAATCATATTTATTTTTAATTTTCATTATTTTCCGCCTTATTATTTATTTTACTTAAAATTCTATCTATAAAATATCCTTCTCTTATGCCATTTTTGCTTATATTTATTATTTCACAACCAAATCTTTTTACTACTTCATTTAAAATTACAAGTCCACCTGCAAGAGAAAAAATACGCTCAGGATTTATTTTATATATAGGTTTATATTCTTTAGGATCAGAACTTCTAAGTTTATTTACAATATCTTTAACATTTTCTTTATTAAAAGATTTTTCCTCAGAAGAAATTCTAAATAATTCTTTTGCTATCTCAAGAGCTGCCCTTGAAGTTCCTCCAACTGCATACATTGTTTCATAATCACTTTCAAAATCCCATTGAAGTTCATCTATTGCTTTGTTTATAATTTTTCTCATTTTTCTTATTTCTCTGTCTGTTGGAATAATTCCTTTTGTTGATTTATTTTGAAGATTTAAAGCCCCTATAGGTATACTTGCTAGCCTTTTTATTTCACCATTTTCAAATAAGACAAGCTCTGTACTTCCTCCTCCAATATCTATAAGAACACCTCTTGTTAATTCAGAACCATTTTTTACACCTATAAAATCAAGTCTTGCTTCTTCATCACCAAAAAGTATTTCAGGAACAATTCCTGTTCTTTCTTTTATCTCATTTAAAACTATTTCTCTATTATTAATATTTCTAAGAGAAGCTGTTGCAAATACAGAATATTTTTCTATTTTTTGTTCCTCTAAAATTGCTTTATATCTATTTAAAGCCATACAAGCTCTCACAACACCAATTTCTGTAAGGCCACCATCTTTTATACAAGATGCTAGACCTGCTATTGTTTTTTTGTTCTGAACAAGTCTTATTTTTCCCTCTTCATATCTAAATACAGATAATCTTATTGTATTAGATCCCAAATCTATTACACCATAATCCATAACACACATTCCTCCTCATACTTTTTAATATATGATAAAATCAATGTGTAATAAGAGCATATAACTTTTGTAAAGATAGTGTAAAAAAAATAAAAAATTGATAAAATTAAAAGGATTAACTTCTATAAATATAGAAATCAATCCTTTTTATAATTAAATATCATTTTTTAAAATCAACTAACTTTATTTATTTCATGCCAGTTCTTATTATAAAATATTTTCTAATTTTTATTTCGCTGTTAATGCAGCCATTGTTATATAATTATATGGTTGATTAAAATGTGGAAGGAATAAAATATCTAAAAGTTTTAATTTATCAATTGTCACTCCTTCTTGAATAGCTAGTGAGAACATATGAATTCCCATAGAAATATCTTCTTTTGAAGCCATTTGAGCTCCTAATATTTTTCTAGTATCAAAATCATAAACTATTCTTATTTTTACAGGATTATTTTTCTTAATAAATGCAGGCTTCTGAAGGTCTTCATAATCTGTTGCAACAGCATTCATACCTAATAATTTTGCTTTTTTCAAAGTTAAACCTGTTGAAACCATATTAAGACCATAGATAGAAATCCCATTAGATCCCTGTACACCTTCTGATTCTATTTCTGTACCACAAATATTATGAGCTGCTACAACCCCTGAACGAACTGCATTTGTTGCAAGAGCTATATAGTTTGTCTCATGAATAGAATTGTCAAATACTGTTGCACAATCTCCTATTGCATAAACATCTTTAATACTTGTTTCTTGTTTCAAGTCAACTTTATATGCTCCATTTTTATATAGTTCAAGTTTATCTTTTCCAAGAGCATTATTAGGTTTAAATCCTATTGCAAGAATTACCATATCTGACTTATATGTTCCTTTATCTGTAACAACTTCTTCTACTTTTCCATTTCCTTTTATTTCCTTTACTAGCTGTCCAAATTGAAGATTTATATTATGAGATTTTAAATTATTCTTCATCATTTCTGTAAATTCTTCATCATAATAATTTGGTAGACAAGTTTCAGCTGAATCTATAAGAGTTACTTTTTTTCCATGACGCTCAAAAGCTTCTGCAAGTTCTACTCCTATATATCCTGCTCCTACTACTGTTATATTTTCTATTTCTTTATGCTTTAATTTTTCAATTACTGAAGCTGCATCTTGATATAACTTTACAAATTGAACATTTTCTAAATCTTTACCTGGAATATTTGGAACTATTGGAAGAGAACCTGTAGCTAAAATAATTTTATCATAAGTTTCCTCTATATGCTTTCCTTCTTTTGTTACTGCATACACTATTTTATTATCAAAATCTATTTTCTCAATGTCAGTTTCCATATGGATTACTGCACCTTTAGCTTCTAATTTTTCCTTTGAAGAATAAAAAAGTCCCTCTGGTCCATCTATTTGATTTCCTATCCATAATGCCATTCCACACCCTAAAAAACTAATATTAGAATTTCTATCAAAAACAACTACTTCATTCCCTTTATAATTGTCAAGAATTGTGTTAATTGCAGCTGTTCCTGCGTGATTTGCCCCTACAACTACTATTTTACTCATAACTTTCTTTACCTCCTATTTCTTTATACTTTAATTATATACTAAAACACTATTTTATACAATGATTTTTAAATTTTTTTATTCTTAATATTTAGACTGAATTTATCTATAAAAAGACTATTAATAAAATATTTTTAAAAATATATTTGACATTCAAAATATTTTATGATATTATTAATTCAAGATTAATTTCTATTTCAAGGCAAGTGGTGATGAACAGCCTTGATTCCTACCCTAAACTTTAAAAAATAACAGAAAAAGCCGGCTTTCTTTGCAGAGTGAAAGGACGGCTTTTTCTGTTTAAAAATTTTTGACTTTTTCCTTAAAACCACTATAATAAAATAGAACATATATTAAAAATAAAAGGTAGTGATTTTATGACTAAAAAAAACTATGGATATGGCTCTTATTTTGAAAATGGAAAATTTTATGATAAAAGCGGAAATGAAATTAAAGATATAAAACTTTTTTATACAGAGCATAAAAAAATGTATTTAAAAAATAGTAAAAATAATATTAAGAAAAAATATGGTTATGGAGGAGACGGAAGTTATGAAAGAAATGAAAATATAAAAATAAATGATCTTGATGAAAATGATTTTCCTGAAAACTTATAAAATATAATATACAAAAGGGCTTATGAAACTTATCTTTCATAGCCCTTTATTAATTACTTATTTTTTAAAAAATTTTCTTTTCTTATTTTTATAATATATTCTGCCACCTGCATCATTTTTTCTATATTTCTTTCAAAAAAATATTTATAACTTTCACAAAATCTATTTTCAAGTAATCCATCTTCTACTATCTCTTTATGTCTTCTACATCCACCACGACATATTCTGAAATATCTGCACACTCTGCATTTTTTATCCACAGCAAGTGATGAATTTAAGAAAGCCATTTCCTTATCACTTTTAAATAGTTCTATGAAACTACTGTCATTTATATTTCCTACCTTATATTCATCAAGAACATAGAAATCACAAGGATACATACTTCCATCAGACTCAAGAACAGCATTCATATTGCAGTGTCCAACCATATCACAAGCTTCTGGTTCTTCACCTAAAAGGATTTTTATATAGTTATCAAAATGTCTTACACTTATCCTTTTTCCTGACATAATATCCTCATACCAAAGATTAAAAGTTTCATCTAAAAATTTTCCATAATCTGAAGCTGTAAGAGTATAGTCTTTTTCTTCTGAGTAGCTTAAACTGTCAAGACATGGTATAAATTGATAATACCTGAATCCATTATTTCTTAAAAAATTATATACAAGTTTTCCATTTTGAGCAGTAAGCTTATTTACTACACATAAAATGTTAAAATCTACATCTGCTTTCTTAAGCATTTTAGTAGCTTTTAATACTTTTGAAAAAGTTCCTTCTCCCTTGCTGTCTATTCTGAATGTGTCATGTATATCTTTATTTCCATCTAAAGAAAGACCTATCAAATAATTATATTTTTTAAATAATTCCAGCCACTTTTTATTAAGAAGTGTTCCATTTGTCTGAAGTGAAAAGTTTACAATAATATTTTTGGTATTATACTTCTCAACTAATTTATGAAATTTTTCAAAGTATTCCAATCCTGCTGCTGTAGGTTCTCCCCCTTGAAAAGCAAAATTTGCTGAATATTCTACATCTTCAAAAACTTTTTTGACCATATTTTCTAAAGTTCTATCATTCATAATTCCATAATTTTTTACTTCTCTGTTATCAGCTACATCATAATAAAAACAATATCTGCAACGAAGATTACAAGTACTTGACGCTGGCTTTATTAAAAGATTTAAATTTCTCATTATGCCCCCTAATTATACTTCTTTTTTACTGCTTATCTTTTATAATATCATCATTTTATCTATTTTCCAAGTCCAGTCAGAAAAATAAAAATTTATTTTAAAAATATATTAAATAAATTTGACTTTCATTTTATTTTGTAATACTCTTAAATCATAAATTATATCATTTAAGAGGTGACAGACATGTTTACAAAAGATATATACATTGAAAGAAGAAAAATATTAAAAGAAAAAGTTAAAAGTGGAATTATTCTAATATGTGGAAATGATCTTTCTCCTATGAATTGTGAAGACAATACTTATCCTTTTATGCAAGATTCTACATTCCTTTATTACTTTGGCCTTAATAGAGAAAATCTTTTTGGTCTAATTGACATTGATAATAACAAAGAATATATTTTTGGAAACGAACTTACTATGGATGAAATTATATGGATGGGACCTCAAATCACTCTTAAGGAACAGTGTAAAACTGTTGGAATAACAGAACTAAAATGCTTAAAAGAGCTTCCTGAATTTATTTCAAATGCACAGAAAAATAAAAAAACAATACATTATATTCCTCAATATAGACATAGCATTATGATAAAAATGGCTGATTGGTTAAATATTTCTCCTAACGATATTAATAAATATGTTTCTCAAGATTTATGTTTTGCTGTTGCTGATCAAAGAAATATAAAATCTGATGAAGAAATAAAGGAAATTGAAAAAGCTGTAAATGTTACTAGAAAAATGCATCTTACTGCTATGGAATATATTAAACCAGGAATGATGGAATACGAAATAGCTGCTCTTCTTGAAAATGTAGCAAAAAGTCAAAATTGTGGTCTATCTTTTCCAACTATCTGCAGTATAAATGGACAAACACTTCACAATCATTATCATGGAAATAAAATAAAAGAAGGAGATCTTTTACTTATTGATGCTGGTGCAAGACTTGAAAATGGATATTGTGGAGATATGACAACAACTCATCCTGTTTCAGGAAAATTCTCTGAAAAACAAAGAGATATTTATAATCTTTTAATTGCCATGTTTGATAAGGCTGAAGAATTAATAAAACCAGGAATAACTTATATGGATGTACATCTTGCTGTCTGCAAAGTACTTGCTGAAGGAATGATTTCAAGAGGAATATTAAAAGGAAATGCCGATGAAATTGTTAGGGAAGGTGTTCATGCTCTTTTCATGCCTCATGGACTTGGACATATGATGGGACTTGATGTTCATGATATGGAAAATATAGGAGAGCCTATTGTTGGTTATAATGGAAAAGAAAAAAGCACACAATTTGGTTTAAGTTCTTTGAGATTAGGAAGAATTTTAGAACCTGGATTTGTTTTTACTGTTGAACCTGGAATATATTTTATTCCTGAACTTATTTCTAAATGGAAATCTGAAAATAAATTTACTGAATTTATTAACTATGATATTCTTGAAAGTTATCTTGACTTTGGTGGAATGAGATACGAAGGAGATTATCTTGTAACTGAAGATGGAAACAGAAGACTTGGAGATTCTATGCCTAAATACGCTGATGAAATTGAAAAAGTAAGAGCAAAAGCTTTCTCAAAATAATATAAAAATTTATTGACAAAATAAAAAAATTGTTATATTATAATTGAGCATAAAGCAAATTGCCTGGATGGCGGAACAGGTAGACGCACGGGACTTAAAATCCCGTGGTACTTAGTACCGTGCCGGTTCGATTCCGGCTCTAGGCACCATTTGAAAATATTATTTTAGAAGCTATTTTCTAAAATATATAAATAGAAAAAGCAGAGAAAAATCTCTGCTTTTTATTTTTTCAAATTTAGTTTTAAAATCTTCATAAAATAATTTTGTGCTTCCTGAAAATCTTTTTCATTTGGATGAGGCTTTGCATCTTCTATTCTTTGAAGTCTTTCAGGAGTTAAAGGATGAATTAGTTTTAAAGGAAATTTTCCCATTTTTTCAACAAGTTTAGGATCTATTTTCCCTCTACATAGAAATTCTCCAAAAAGAGTATTATTTTCATTACATAATGCTGAGACTCTTTCTCTTACGGTTCTACCGTGATCTGAAGCTGGATCTGCCCCAAGAGTTCCAAAATATGCAACTTTTTTTCCTGATAACTTTTTAATAAATTCTCTTGTTCTCTTGTCAGCAGTTCCTTTATCAACCCAAAAACCAATGATTATTCTATCATATTCATTATAGTTTACACTATTAATTTCATTCAGAGAAATTATTGCTTTTTCTCCGTCTACTATTTCATAAATTTTTTCTGCTACCTTTTTTGTATTTCCTGTTAAAGAAGAATAAGTAACTAATGTTTTTTGTAACATTTTACCTCCTGTTTAAATTTATTTATTATCATTAATCATTTGTTCTGTAATACATGCTGTAATACTATTTCCCCAAAATACTCCATCTAATGTATATTCCATCATTTTATCATTTAACTTTATTAACCCTTCTTTTTCAAATCTCTTAAGTAAATTTAAAATATTTTCATAAGAATTACCTGATAATTCTTTTATTTCATCTAGTTTTACAGTCTTATACTGTAAAATTCCTGATAATTTTTTTACTCTCATTTTTAGTTCATTATCATAAGCATAAAAAGATATAAGTTTATTCAAATGGAAAAATTCATAGTTTTCTATTCTTCCTCCTGCTCCTATACCTATAGCTATAAGATCTGAAAAAGAATTTACATTTCTTATATATTTATATTTATCTTTTCCATTTGTAATTTTTGTATGCTCAAGAACAGAATATCCTCTTGAAAGAGCTATTTCAAGAAATTTATCATGAAGCTCTTTATCTCTTACAAGATTATATTTAAATACAACTTTATTCTCTTCTCTGTCTTTTGAAATCTGTGATCCTTCTTGAATCATAAGTGAATAAAAACTTATACTGTCTACTCCAAGTTCACATGCTGTTTCTGCATCATTTATAATTTCTTCATCTGTCTGATCAGGATAATTATATATTATATCTATACATATAAGACCTTTGAACTTTTTTCTTATATCTTTTATTTTAGATACAATATATTCTTTATCATATGTTCTGTTCAAAAGTTTTCTTCCTCTATCAGAAAAAGTTTGTATTCCTATGCTTATTCTATTAACTCCATATTTTTCCATAATCTCTAATTTTTCCCATGTAAGATTATGGAGAGTTGTTTCAAAAGTAAATTCACAATCTTCACTAATATTAAAATTTTCTTTTAGAGACAAAAGAATTTTTTCAAGCTGATGAGCTTTATATATAGTTGGTGTTCCTCCACCAAAAAATATAGTTGTTATCTTTTTTTCTTTTATATATTTTTTCTCTCCATATTTTTTAAATTCTTTACATAAAAACTCTGTGTAATCATCAAGATCATTATCTATCTGTTTTCTGTTCATATTGCAAAAAGAACAAATTTTATCACAGTAAGGAGTATGAACATATATTCCTCCCTCTTCTGATTCTGGCTTTCCTTTTAAAACTTTATTAAAAGTAAAAGGTGTTACAATTTTTCTTTTCATCATTTTTTCAATGACATTTTTCACATCATGGTGTGATTTATATCTTATTTTAAACATTTTCTTTCCCTTCTATATTGATTTTTTATTTTGGAGTAAATACAAACTCCTTATTAAAATAAACTTTTATTCCTTTACCATTATATTTAATAGGTTTAAATTTCCATTTTTTCAATGCAGAAATTACCTCTTTATCAAATCCAAATTTATTATGAGATTTTAAAATTTTTATATCTTCTACATCTCCTTCAAGATTCACTAGAAATTTAACTTCAACTTTTACAATTTGATTATATCTTGCAATTTCTGCTTGTCTTGGATAAGAAGGATCTATTTGATGTATAATTTCAAAATTTATACCTTTTGATGATACAGCTGTATAAGTTCCATCAGAATTAAGAGTAAAATTTCCATTTTCTGCAAGATTATTTTCTTTAACCTTTTCATCTTTTTTCGTTTTTATATCTTTTTTCTCTTGAAAATCAGATTTATTATTTTGCTTTTGCTTTTTAACTTCATTTTTCTTATTTTGACTTATCTTACTTTTAATTTCTGGCTCAGAAATTTTCTCTTTTTTCTTTTCTATTTCTTTTGGAGCAGATTCTGTATAAACTTTTTCAGAAGATTCCTTTTTCATTTTCATTCCATCTATTCTTTCATGAACACTTACAGTATTATAAGAAATAGGAATCTTACTTTTTTTTAAATTATCTGGCATTCCCAATGTTTTAGTTCTATCCATATTAAAGAAAAAAATTCCATGTAGAATAAAGGCTATTATAAAATATTTCATCATTTTCCTCAGCCCCTATTCATAAAAATTTATTCCTAAATTTTCTACACCTTGTTCTTTTACTTTAGTTATTGTATCCATAATTATTTGGTATTTTAAATTTTTATCTCCTGTTATTGAAACTTCTTTTATTCCTGCTAAATGATTTCCTAAATCTTCTATTTTTATAGGATATGTCTTTTCATCTTTTATAATAAAATAGTTTTGATTTTTATCTATTACAATTTCTATTTTAGATTCTTTACTTTCAGCTGTAACATTGGAAGTAGGAACATCTATTTCTATTTTTCCATATTTATTAAAGGTTGTTGATACCATAAAAAATATTAGAAGAAGAAAGACTACATCTATAAGAGGAGTTAAGTCCAATGACATTATATTTCTTTTTTTCCTGTATCTTCCCATTTTTTTCTCCTATTTTTGTCTTATGATATTTATTATGTTAGTAGTTACTTTATCTATATTTTCTTCTATTTCTTCTATCTTTTTATTTAAAAGATTATATACTACTATAGCTGGAATAGCTATTGAAAGTCCTGCTGCTGTTGTAAGAAGTGCTTTTGAAATTCCATCAGCAACAAGAGAAGGATCTCCTGCACCAAAAGTTGAAAGATTTCTAAAAGCATCAATCATTCCAGTTACTGTTCCAAGAAGTCCAATCATTGGAGCTATATAACCTATGATTGCAAGAAGATGAAGTCTTTTTTCTAAAGGTCCTATCTCCTCCATTCCTATTTCTTTTACAAGCTGATCAAAATGATGAAAATCCCCATTTTTATCGCATCTTGTAAGAAAACATTTCACAGTATCTCCTACTGTATTTTTTTCCCTCATGCAAATTTCAACTGCTCTTCCCATATCGTTAGAAGAAACTGACATAATAATATTAGATTTAAAGTCTTTACTAAGACCTCTTTCTCTTTTAAAGAAGAAAACAACCCTTTCTATAATAATAGCCGTAGAAGCTATTGAAAGACCAAATAAAATCCACATTAATGGTCCACCTACTTTTAAATAATACATCATTTTTTATTAACCCCCGTTTTTTAAAAATTAAATTTTTATTTTAATGTGCGAAGTTTCATAATATGAAAAGACACACTAATAAAAATAACTACAAAAAATATTCTTAAATATAAATTTTCAGTTTTCAATGTTGATATGCTCAAACTAACTGTAAGAAAAATAAAAGCATTTATTTTATTTTTCAGTGTTATTCCTCTTCTTTCTTGATAATCTTTTATATATTTCCCAAATAATTTATTATTTAAAATAAAATAATGCCATTTTTGAGATGATTTACTAAATAAATAAGCACTTAATAAAATAAAAGGTGTTGTTGGAAGAATTGGTGTTATTATCCCTATAATTCCAAAAGTTAAAAAAATAAAACCAAATAATATTAAAATATTTTTTTTCAGCACAAAGACCTCCTGTGTAGCATTTCAGAGGTATGATACTCTAAAATTAAAAATATGTCAATAGCAAAAAATTAAAATAAAAAATATTTTGACAAGCAAATTAAAATGTGATATAAAATTAGCAGAGTTTCAAGATAACAAACATCAATTTTTAGTAAAATCTATTCCTAATCATTTCAAAAGAAAAACAGAGATAATAAATTTCTCTGTTTTTCTTTTTTAATAAATATTAGATTTTTAATAATTTTATAAATATTCTCATTTAAATATCAGAAAGAATTATAAATTTATATCTAATATTATTTAATAAAATCCCAATTTGTGATATAATTCTTCGTATAGACTTATACGGGAGAGTATGAAAATGAAGAATGCAAAATACAGAATATATGGAAATATTTTATATTATTTACTTAAATTTATTTTTCTTACTTTAGATGTGAAAATACTAGGAGCAGAAAATAAAATTGACGGGAAAAAAAGTTATGTCTGTGGAATGTGGCATAATAAACTTCTTGTAATTCTTCTATGTCTTAAATCTCTGAAAAAAAGAGCTGGACTTGCAAGCCCTTCAAAAGATGGAGAACTTATATCTGTTCCTCTTGAAAAAATGGGATACAAAATGGTAAGAGGTTCTTCTGGAAAAGAATCAGTAAAAAGCCTTGTACAAATTATAAAACTTGTGAAAAATGAAGGATATAGCCTGGGAACTCCTCTTGATGGGCCAAAAGGTCCTGTTTATGAAGTAAAACCAGGAATGATATATGCTGCTCAAAAATCAGGGAAACAATTAGTTCTTGTTGGAGGAGCATACAGCAAAAAATGGATTTTTTCTAAAACATGGGATAAATTCCAACTTCCTAAACCTTTTTCAAAAGTTATATGTGTTGTAGGTGAACCTATTGATGTTCCAAATGATGCAGATCCTAAAGAATACAGTAAAATAATAAAAGAAAAACTTATGGAACTTGAAAGACAAGCAGAAGAAGAAATATTAAAATTAAAATAATAAGTTTAAAAATTACCGAGGGGGAAATATATGACAAAAAACTTTTATGTAACAACACCGATATATTATGTTAATGGAGATCCACATGTAGGAAGTGCATACACTACAATAGCTGCAGATGTAATTGCAAGATACAAAAAAACTATGGGATATGATGTTTATTTTCTTACAGGAACAGATGAACATGGTCAAAAAGTAGAGGAAACTGCTAAAGCAAAAGGAATGACTCCTCAACAATGGACAGATTCTATGGCTCCAAGATTCATGGAAATGTGGAAAAAATTAAATATAAAAAATGATGACTTTATAAGAACAACAGAAGAAAGACATAAAAAAGCTGTAGCAAAAATCTTAAAAACTGTTTGGGAAAAAGGAGATATATATAAAGGAGAATACGAAGGAAAATATTGTGTTTCTTGTGAAACTTTTGTTCCTGAAAACCAAGTTGTAAATGGAAACTGCTGTCCTGACTGTGGAAAAGAATTAAGAATGGTTAAAGAAGAATCTTATTTCTTTAGAATGTCTAAATACCAAGATGCTCTTTTAAAACACATAGATGAACATCCTGACTTTATTCTTCCTCGTTCAAGAAGAAATGAAGTAATCTCATTTATTAAACAAGGACTTCAAGACTTATCTATTTCAAGAAATACATTTGAATGGGGAATTCCTATTGAATTCGCTCCTGGTCATATTACTTATGTATGGTTTGATGCTCTTACAAACTATATTACAGCTGTTGGGTATGAAAATAATGCTGAAGAATTTGCAAAAAGATGGACAAATGGTGAAGTAGTTCATCTGTTAGGAAAAGATATTGTAAGATTCCATGCTATAATTTGGCCTTGTATGCTTCTATCTGCAGGAGTAAAACTTCCTGATAAAATAGTTGCACACGGATGGTGGACTTCTGAAGGAGAAAAAATGTCAAAATCTAAAGGAAATGTTGTTGCACCTCTTGAAGAAGTTGCAAAATATGGACTTGATGCTTTCAGATATTATCTTCTAAGAGAAGTTACTTTTGGAAACGACGGAGACTATTCTACAAAAGGGGTTATAACAAGAATCAATTCTGATCTTGCAAACGATCTTGGAAACCTTTTAAACAGAACTCTTGGAATGTATAAAAAATATTTTGGAGACGAAATTGTAAAAGGTGGAGTATACGAAGAAATTGACAATGAAATAAAAACACTATTTACAGAAACTCTTGCTTCTGTTGATGATGCAATGTCAAGACTTGAATTTTCAAGAGCATTAGAATTTATTTGGAAATTTATTTCAAGAATGAATAAATATATTGATGAAACTATGCCTTGGATTTTAGTAAAAGATGAAAGTAAAAAAGAAAGACTTGCTACTGTAATGAATATGTTAGTTGAATCTCTATATAAAATAGCTGTGCTTGTATCTCCATACATGCCTGAATCAGCTCAAAAAATATGGAATCAATTAGGATTTAATGAAGATATTGAAAAAGCTCTTATTGAAAATGTAAGAAACTGGGATATAATTCCTGCTGGACATAAGCTTGGAGAAGCAACACCTATTTTCCCAAGAATAGAAGTCCAAAAAGAAGTAAAAGAAAAAAATCCTGTAAATAAAGATTTAAAAATTGAAAATCCTATTTCAATAGATGAATTTGGAAAAGTTGATATAAGAGTAGTTGAACTTTTAGAAGCTGATAGAGTTAAAGGTTCTGATAAACTTTTAAAATTTAAAGTTAATGATGGAAAAAATATAAGACAAATAGTATCAGGAATTGCAAAATACTATCCAAATCCTGAAGAACTTGTTGGGAAAAAAGTTTTAGCTGTAGTAAACTTAAATCCTGTAACTTTAATGGGAGAACTATCACAGGGAATGCTTTTAAGTTCTGAAGAAAAGAAAAGAATAAAACTTGTTGAAATAGACAGTTCAGTAAAAGTTGGATCAAAAATAAAATAAGATTTTAATTAGGAGGGGACTATGAAAAAAGTAACTAAAGCAATAATTCCAGCAGCAGGACTTGGTACAAGAGTTCTTCCGGCTACAAAAGCACAGCCTAAAGAAATGCTTGTAATAGTAGATAAACCTTCTCTTCAATATATTGTAGAAGAGCTTGTTCAATCAGGAATTGAAGATATTATAATTATTACAGGAAGAAATAAAAATTCCATTGAAGATCATTTTGATTATTCTTTTGAGCTTGAGGAAACTTTAAAGGAAAAAGGAAAAGAAGAACTTCTTGAAAAAGTAACTCATCTTTCTTCAATGGCAAATATATTTTATGTAAGACAAAACCATCCTCTTGGACTTGGACATGCTATCTTAAAAGCAAAACCTTTTATTGGAGATGAACCTTTTGTAATAGCTCTTGGAGACGATATTGTTTATAATGATAAAACTGCTACAAAACAACTTATAGAAACTTATGAGAAATATGGTGGAAGTATTCTTGGATGTCAAGAAGTGCCTGAAGATGATGTATCAAAATATGGAATAGTAAAACCTGTAAAAGTCCTTGATGAAAGAACAACAGAAATAGAAGATTTTATTGAAAAGCCATCAAAAGAGGAAGCTCCTTCAAGACTTGCCTGCCTTGGAAGATATCTTTTAAGTGGAAAAATATTTGAATATCTTGAAAAAACAGAAGCTGGAAAAGGTGGAGAAATTCAGCTTACAGATGGTATTTTAAAAATGATGAAAGATGGAGAAAAAGTTCTTGCTCATAACTTTATAGGAAAAAGATATGATATAGGTAATAAAATAGGACTTCTTAAAGCTAATATTGAATTTGGTCTTAGAAATGAAGAGACTAGAGAAGAATTAATTAATTATCTTAAAAATGAACTTATAATAAAATAAATTTTTAAATAACAAAAAATATTTTAATATTTAAAAACAAACGAAATAAAGACCTAAATTATTTTTGAATTTAGGTCTTTTTTCATTTTAAAATATATGGTAAAATATTTTCATTGTTTTTTATTTTATAAAAAACAATGAAGTTATATAATTAGGAGGAATTACTTTGCCATTTTTTATTACTATTTTAGTTGGATTTATAGGGTCACACATTGCTCTCAAATTAAAATTTCCTGCAGGAGCTATGACTGGTTCTCTTTTTGCAGTAGCTATATTTAATATTATCACAGGAGATGCTTATATTCCACAAAATATTAAAATTATAACTCAAATAAGTACAGGAACTTTTATTGGAGCAAAAATAACTTCTGCAGATATTAAAGGACTTAAAGATATTTTTTTTCCTGCTATTTTCCTTGTAATTTCTATGGCCATTTTTAACTTTATAATGGGATTTTTTATTTATTATACAACTAATATTGACATAGTAACTGCTCTTTTTGCAACTGCCCCTGGAGGAATTACAGATATGAGTATATTATCCTACGATTTTGGAGCTGACTCTTCAAAGGTTGCAATTCTTCAGCTTATTCGTGTTATTTCAGTATTAGGATTTTTTCCTTTTTTCATAAAATTTTTAGTTAAAAAATTTGACAAAGCTGGGCAAAATAAACCTTCTTCTTATAATGGTATCAATGTAAATACAAAGAAAAAGCTTCCTTTTTCTATTATGTTAAAAAAATCTCTTATTACTGTTTTTATTGGAGTAATAACAGGACTTTTAGGATTCTTTTTAAAAATTCCTGCTGGTGCTATGAGTATTGCTATGACGGGAACTGCCCTTTACAATATTTTTTCAAATAATGCTTATATGCCTTTAAAATTAAGACAATTTATTCAAACTTTTGCTGGTGCTCTTATTGGAGCAAAAATGACAATGGCTGATGTTATAAGTTTAAAAAGTATTGCTATTCCTGTTTTAGTTGTTATTATTGGTTTTTCTCTTATGAACTTTATACTTGGAATGTTTATTTATAAAATTACAGATTTTTCTGTACAAACTTCTCTTTTTTCTGCTGCTCCTGGAGGAATTTCTGATATGTCAATTATTGCAGGAGAGCTTGGAGCAGATACACCAAAAGTTGCTGTTATGCAATTTTGTAGACTTGTATCAGTAATAGCATTTTATCCTATACTAATTAAAATAATTTCAACATTTTTTTAGAAAAATTTTTAATATAATATATTTTTTATTTATTATTTTCACATTTTTCTATTTTTTTTACTAAAGCCCCTTGATTAATCATGATTTACAAATTATAATTAATTATACAAAAAATTTCGGAGGGGATAATATGGAGAAATTTAAGTTAATAGGATTAGAAATGAAATATTTTATTCCTATAACAATTATTTTAATCGTAGCAATAATTTTAGGAAAATTGCCGCCAGGAATGTTAGGAGCCTTTCCTTTAATGATGATAATAGGAGCTGTATTAGATTATATTGGAAATAAAACTCCTCTTGTAAAAGATTACTTAGGAGGAGGGCCTATTGTTATAATCTTTGTATCTGCTGCTTTACTTTATTTTAATATACTTCCTGCCAAAGAAGTAAAAATTATAACAGATTTTATGATTTCACAGCGCTTCTTAGATTTTTACATAGCTGCTTTAATAGTTGGAAGTATTTTAGGAATGAATAGAAAACTTTTGATAAAAGCAGCTGTTGGTTATCTTCCAGTCATTCTAGGAGGAGTTCTTGTATCTCTTTTACTTACTGGAGTAGTTGGCGCTCTTTTAGGTTATGGTTTTAAAAAGGCAATATTTTATATTGCTATTCCTATAATGGGTGGTGGAATGGGAGCAGGTGCTGTACCATTATCTCAAATATTTGGACAAGCTTTAAATAAAGAACCAAGTGAATTACTATCTGTTATGGTTCCAGCAGTAGCTCTTGGAAATGCACTAGCAATTGTTTCCGCAGGACTTTTAGACAGAATTGGGAAAAAATATAAAAATCTTTCAGGAGAAGGAAAACTTTTAAAAGTTCAAGATGATTCAATGTGTCAACAAAAAGAACTTTCTGTTCCTACTTATAATGAATTGGGAATAGGTCTTATAATCGCTACTACATTCTTTATTTTAGGAAATATTTTAAGTAAATTTATCCCTATTCATTCTTATGCTTTAATGATTATATCAGTAGCTATTGCTAAAATATTAGGTATTATAAATGATTATTATGAAGAATGTTGTGCAAAATGGTTTAACTTTATAATGAAAAATTTTACAGCAGCTCTTTTAGTTGGAATCGGAGTAGCTTATACAAATCTTGGAGAGGTAATTTCTTCTTTCACACCTATATATCTTTTATTAGTAGCAACAACAGTAGTTGGAGCTATTATTGGGACTGCAATAGTAGGGCATTTAGCCGGATTCTATGTAGTTGAAGCTTCAATAACAGCTGGACTATGTATGGCTAACATGGGAGGAACAGGGGATGTAGCTGTAATGTCGGCCTGTCATAGAATGGAACTTATGCCATTTTCTCAAATCTCTTCAAGAATTGGAGGAGCATTTATGCTATTGTTAACTTCTCTATTAATTAATTTATTATAAACCACTTGAAATAAATTATTATTTTATATAAGTTTATTTTTTAATTTTATTATATCAAGGATTAATTTTTATTAAATATAAAGATTAATCCTTTTAATTTCTTTAAATTTTATTTTTTATAAAAAAAATGCATTTAAAAACTTAACTTTTAAGCTTTTAAATGCATTATAAAATTAATAATTAAAAATATATTATTTCTTTTATATTTATAATCTTATATTTTTAGGAATAGTTCCAAATGCAATATCTTTTCCTGCTGAAATTGATGAAATTAAAGATAAATTTAAAAGGAATTTATCTTCTTTTTTATTTTCTATCAACATAAAATTATCTTTTACCTCTAATATTTTTACATTGTAATATACTTTTTTACTGCACACAATATCATAGACTTCCGTATTAAGTTTTTTTAATAATTCTAGCATAATAATCCAGCCTCCTTTAATTGAGTATACTTAATTTTACCTTACAATTTTTGTTTTTTCAATAGAAGTCCTGAAATTTTTATTAAAAACTAATTTTATTCTGATTGAATATAATTTTTTTCTCTTATTCCTCTTTTCTTTATCCATAAATATCCAACTAATGTCATTATAAAAACCGTAAAGTCTGCTAAAGGAGGAGTAAGCCAAACACCATAAATATTAAATATTTTAGGATAAATAAGGATTCCTACAACTACAAAAAAGAAACTTCTTCCAAAAGACATAAGATTTGAAATTAAAGCTTTTTCCATTGATTGAAGATAAGAAATATTTATAAAGTTGACTGCTAAAAATACCATTCCACTTGTATAACAAACTAATCCTGAAGAAGCAAGTTTTACTAATTCTTTATTATTTTCAGTAAATACAGCAACTATTTCTTTATTAAAAATATTTACTATAAATATTATAATTACAGCTATTACTAGTGCTGTTCTATGCCCAAGAAGAAATATCTTTTTTAATCTATCTTTTCTTCCTGCCCCATAATTAAAACTTACTATTGGTTGAATTCCCTGTGCTAATCCATTAAATAACATTCTGAAAATATAAAATACATAAGCTACTATTGAAAAAGCTGCTACTCCTATTTCTCCTGTCATTTGCATTAAAACAATATTAAATAATAAAGTTACTATTGCTATAGCAAATTCTATAATAAAAGATGGAAATCCATTTATTATAATTCTTATTATAATCTTTATAGAAAACTTAAGTTTTTTCTCTATCTTTATATCTGATGTTCCATTATAAAAATGAAGCCATAAAAAAATAAATGAACATACTTGTGATATTCCTGTTGCTGTAGCTGCTCCCCACATTCCCCACTTAAATACAATAATAAATAGAGCATCTAATAATATATTTATAAGTGCTCCTAAAATCATAGCAAACATAGCATGTTTTGGTGCATTATCATTTCTTACTACAGCATTAAGCCCCATAGAAAGCATAAAAAATATATTAAACCATGCACTTGGAATAAGATAAGCTCTAATATCATTATATAAAATATCATTTCCACCTAAAAAGAAAATCAATTCTTTTTCAAATAATATAACTGCCATAAGAGCTACTATATAAGTAAAAAATGTGAGCAAAATTGTATGAGTAAAAATTCTATTTACCTCTTGATTTTCCTCTTTTCCTCTGGCAATTGAGATCATTGTTGCTCCTCCCACACCAAACATAAGACTCAATCCCACTAAAAAATTTGTAATCGGATAAGCTATATTTATAGCAGCAAGTCCATTGCTTCCTATTCCTCTTCCTATAAATATTCCATCTACAATTACATATAAGGCACTTACCATCATTCCTGTAACTGCTGGAAAAGAAAAATAAAAAAATAATTTTCCTATACTGTCTCTTTTTAAATCTACACTAGACATTTTTTCCTCCAGTTTATATAATCTATATTATAAATTATATATTTTAAATTCAATAAAATCAATTTTTAAATTATATCATTTAATATAAAAATAATTTTATATTAAAAAAGAGGAAAATAAAAGCAAATTTTTATAGATCTATAATCTATAAACTTACTTCTATCTCCTCTGGAAAAGTATTTAAAATCTAATTTTTAATTTTAGAAAAACTTAAATAATCCTGCTCCTATTCCACCACCTATATAAGGTCTTATCACAGGAGTCTTTCTTGTAAAATCAACACCAAGCCCAACACCTATTCCTGCTCCTGCTCTTGGTGTTACTCCTGAACATCCTCCTAAAATAAAAAGAAGTAGTCCTATTGTAATCAATTTTAATTTATTCATAAAATTCCTCCTTATTTATCCAATACATTTATAAAAAACTTTTAAATGTTACTTTCTAAATATTATTATATTATATCTAAGAAAAAATTTTAAGAATAATTATGAAATTTTTTCGTATATATAAAAATAGACGGACTGCTATATAAAATAAGCAACAGCCCGTCTGAACTATTTTAATTATCTGTTTACGCTTTCTTCTAACATTTTTCCAGCTTTAAATTTAATTACTTTTTTAGCTTCAACATTTACAGCTTCACCAGTTCTAGGGTTTTTACATACTCTTGCTGCTCTTTCAGAAACTTCAAATTTTCCCCATCCAGTAAAAGTAACTCCATCTCCATTTACAAGAGCTTCTTCAATTGTTGCTAAAAATGCCATAGCTTTTTTTTCTGCATCAATTTTTGTCTCAAATCCACCTTTTTCAAAATAAAGATTAACAAATTCCTTTTTAGTCATTTTTCCCTCCTCATTGTTCTTTCTTTCTGTAAAAATACCTTCTAGTAAAGGTTATATCATATTTCACAGTCTCTTGCAATGAGTTTTTTAATAAAATCATAAATTTACTTAAATAAGTCAAATATAGTACTTCTTTTTTATGAAAAAATTTATTTTTAATATAAATTTACAGACAAGTAACAAAAAAATAAAAAGATGATTTTAAAATTATTTTTAATTTAATCTATCATCTTTTTATCATTATTTTCAATTTTAGAAATTTTGTTCTAATATCTGTGCAAGTTGATCTGGACATGAAGTAGATTTTGCACCACATCTTATTCCTCTAAGTTTTCTCTTTACTTCTTCAACTTTCATTCCTTTTATAAGGCTTGCAAGTCCTTTGGTATTACCATCACAGCCACCTAAAAATTTAATATCTTTAATTATTCCATTTTCTACTTCTAATTCTATTCCTCTTGCACAAACTCCTGATGTTCTGAACATTGTCATAAATATCACCCCTAAATTTTTATAAAATATAATTATTTTTATTTGTTTTACATATAAAGAATTACTCCTAAAATACCTGAACCTATTATAAGAGGAATAACTCCTATATTCCATTTAAGAGAAAGAATTATAGATAATATAAAAATTATACAACTCTTAAAATCTATAAAATTTTCAGGCTTTAACAGGGAAAGCCCTGCAGCAAGAATAAGCCCTAAAACGACAGGTCTAAGTCCTTTAAATGCTCTTTCCACTACAATTGATTTTTTAAATTTATTTAAAAATATCACTATAAGAGACAACACAAGAAAAGAAGGCATTACAACTCCTAATGTTGTAAACAAAGATCCAAAAACACTGCCTGTAACTCTATATCCTATATATGTTGCTGAGTTTATTGCTATAGGTCCAGGAGTTATTTGTGAAAGTGCTACTATCTCTGTAAATTCACTTGTAGTTATCCATTGAAACTTTTCAACTACATCTTTCTGAATAAGAGATAGAATTGCATATCCTCCTCCAAAACTAAATAATCCTATTCTAAAAAATACATAAAAAAGCTGAAAGTAAATCATTTTTTACCTCCTCTTTTTTCTATATTCTTATCTTTTATTTTAAAATAAACATTTCCTAAAATCATTGCAAAAATAATAACAACAATAGGAGATACAGGAGTATAAGCTACAAGAATACCTACTCCCAGAGGAATTATTGCTGTTTTCATATTAATTTTTGTACTCTTTGCCATTTTTATAACAGATATAAAAATAAGAGCCACTGTTACCGGTTTTATTCCATTAAAAAATGAAATAAATATTTTAGAATCTCTCACTCCTGATAAAAAAGTTGCCAAAGCAAGAATCATTAAAAATGATGGAAGAACAGCTCCTAAAGTTCCTGCTATCGTTCCAAAAGGGCCTGCTATTTTATTGCCCGTAATAATAGCTGTATTAACTGCAAGTATTCCTGGTGCTGACTGTGCAACTGCAAGACCATCTACAAATTCTTCATCATTCAGCCATTTTTTCTTATCAACAAGAGCTTCTTTTATAAGAGGAACCATTGCATAACCTCCTCCTATAGTAAAAGCTCCTATTTTAAAAAATACAAGGAATAATTCAAAATATACACTTTTTTTCATATACAATATCCCTCTTCAAAATAAAATAGATACATAATAAGTTCAATAATGATTATAACATATATCTATATATTTTAAAATTTTTCTTTAATTATTTTATAAAAAAAGTTAAAATTCTCTACTAATTATGATATACTATTTAATAGTGTAAAAATAAACAGTATTTAAAGTGAGTGAGGAAAAATGAAAAAAGAAATACTAAAATATGTTAAACTTATGAGTGGACTTATATTATGTTCTTTCGGAATAGTCTCTATTCTTAATTCAAATTTAGGACTTTCTCCGTGGGATGTTCTTAATCAAGGGCTTAACAAACAAATTGGAATTACTTTAGGTCAAGCAAATATAGCTGTTGGATTTATTGTAATATTTATAGGTCTTTATTTTAAACAGCCTCTTGGCAGTGGAACAATTTTAAATGTAACTTTTGTAGGACTTTTTGTAGATTTATTTATATATCTTGATATAATCCCAGTCGGAAATACATATTTTCAGCAGGCTCTTCTTTTTGCTGAAGGAATAACTGTTTTTTCTCTTGGAAGTTATATGTATATATCTACAGGATGTGGTTGTGGACCTAGAGACGGACTTATGGTTGTCTTTACAAAAATGACAGGTTTTCCTCTTGGAACAGTAAGATTATGCCTTGAAGCTATGGCTCTTACTTTAGGATATTTTCTTGGAGGAAAAGTTGGAATAGGAACTGCTGCTTTTTCTCTTACCGCAGGATATATCATTCAATTTTTCTTCAAAATTTTTAAAGATGATGTCAAAAAAATTGAACATAGAAGTATTGTTTCTGAAGTTAAACTTCTTAAAGCATATTTATTTAAAAACTCAATAAAAGCAACTAAATAGAATTATAAAATAAAAATCTCTGATATTTAAACAGAGATTTTTATTTTTATATTAGTTATTCCTTGGAAAACTCATTAAATTTTTTATATAACATTTTAAAGCTTCTCTTTTTAATCCAAATTTATCAGTCTTTGTTATATAAGGGCTATCAAATAAAATATTAACAATATTCATAGACTTATTAAATTCATTCAATTCCTTATTAGTCAGCTCTAACTTTTTTTCCTCATTATTTTCATAATAGTGAAATGCTATTTTCCCTATATTTATAATATCAAAATATAATTCTTTTCCATCTTCAAGAATAACATCTGGCTTTAAAAATTTTTTGTTTGTATCTTTTTTCTTTCCTTCTGAAATACTTTGACATAATATTTCTTTAGAAGTTTTTAAGACTTTCACAAACTTAGAAATTTTAGATTCAGGAATAAATGAAATTCCTTCTTCTATCTCTTCTATTTTCTTCTTTGTTTTATAACCTGTAAGTTCTGCAAGTTGCTCTTGAGAAAAACCTTGTTCTTCTCTTAATCTTTTTACTATATTTATTTCTTCTGTAGTCTCATTTAAATCACTTCCATTATCTTCTTCCTGCCTGCTTTCAATAAGACTAGCTATATAACCTGAACTTATATTAAAATATCTTGCATAAGCCGAAAGATAAATTCCTGTAGGAGTTATTTGACCACTTTCCCATTTTGAAATCATATTTCTATTTATTTTTAAATCATATTCTTTATTAAATATTTCACAAAGCTCCTCTTTAGAAAATCTTTTTTCCAGTCTCAGTGTCCTTAAAATTCCGTTCTTACTCATTTGATGCCTCCTTTACACTCCTGCTATTTTACTATTTTATCAGTTAAAATTCAAATAAATTTTCCCGATAAAATAAACAACTTATAGAAAACATCAATATCATTTCTAATTTATTTTTTATATAAAATATTAAATTAAAATTCTTAATAAATATTTTATCTTTTGAAAATAAAATATTTTTATTTAATTGCTATAATTAAAAATAACCTTAATGCTTGAACAAGTACTAAGGTTATTAAAATTTTCTATAAATTCAAGATTATTGTATTATCCTAGAAGTTCAAGGAAAGCTTCTAATCTTATTTTTACTTGTCCTGAATCAGATAAAGAATAATCTGTTTCAAGAGCAAGATAAGGTATTTCTTTTTCTTTCATTACAAGTTTTTTAATGTTATATGCCTCAATATTATATGTGTGGCATGCTTGAAGAATTACTTCAACAACACCATCTATTTTATATTCTTTTATTACTTGTTTTAAAAGTTCTTCTCTTCCTTTATTAGGAGTCATTACAGAACATGGAATATTAAGATATTTTTCAGCTATTGCATCAATTGGATCTATATCTTCTCTCACAAGTTCTTCTAAGTTTTTCATACCACTGCAACTTTCATATGCAACTACAACTGCTCCCATTTCCTCTATAGGCTTTGCTACTTTATCAATAACTCCTCCCATAGGACAACCTGTAATAAGAATACGAGGAGCTGATGTAGGTATTTTACTTTCTCCTCTTTCATGAATTTTTTTAAGTTCTTTTATCATTTCTCTTATTCTTGCATTTTGTTCTTCTTTATCAAAAGTAAATTTTGCTCCATCAAGAACTTTATACATATCATATCCAGAAATAGGAGGAGGTACAAGTTTTCCTAGTGAATATAATTCCTTTAAGACTCTTCTTTCCTCATTACATAATTTTATTGCAGATTTCAGTTTTTCATCATCAATAACTACACCAAATTTTTCTTCCATTTTTTTTATAAATGCTTTTATCTCTGATTTCCAAAGTTCAAGAGAAAAACTATTGTTTTGAGAATTTGGAAGGTTCATAACATAAGTATCTTTTAATTCTCCAAGTAATTCATACATTTTTTTCTTTCCATCACAAGTAGTTTCACCTATAATTAAATCTGAAAAATACATATAAGGACATTTATCAGTCAGTGCAAAACCATAACTTGCTTTAATAAGTGGACATAAATTTTTAGGAAGATGTCTTTCTGCATCTGGAATAGTTTCTTCACTTGAAGCACAAAGAGATACAGGGTATGCCCCTGCTGCATATATTACTTCCTTAGGAGTGTATGTACAGTAAGTTCCTACAACATTTTTTCCAGCATCTTTAAGTTCTTTTACTTTTAAAAATCCTTGTCTTCTGGCATCGGAAAAAGTTTCAAAATTTTTAGGTAAATTATTCATTAGTTTTAGTTCCTCCATTAATATATTTTAATTTATTTTTTTATTTTTCCTGCTACAACAGCTGCTCCAACAGCTCCTGCATATCTTCCCATTTCATTTGTTACAACTTCACTTTGAAGTTGTTCCCTTAAAAGAGAAAGAATATATTTATTGCTGCTAAGTCCTCCTGTAAGGAAAAAAGTATTATTTTTTCCATGTTTTTTGCATAATGAAACAACTCTAGTCACAACTGAATTTATAATTCCAAAAGCAATATCTTCTCTTTTTTCACCACGCCCTATAAGGCTTATAACCTCTGATTCTGCAAATACTGTACACATTGAAGTTATTTTTACATCTTTACCTTTTTCTGCCAATTCTGTTAATTCATCTATTGACACTCCCAAAGTATTTGCCATAACTTCAATAAATCTTCCTGTTCCTGCAGAGCATTTATCGTTCATAGTAAAATCTGAAACCATACCATCTTGTATAGTTATAATTTTAGTATCTTGTCCCCCTATATCAATAACTGTACAATCTTTATCATAAAAATAATATGCACCTGCTCCATGACATGTTATCTCAGTTACAGTTTTATCTGCAAAAGGAACTGAAATTCTTCCATATCCCGTTGCAACATACTTTGAATTTCCTTTATTATAACCTTTCTCATTTAATTTTTTAAAAATATTTTCAGCAGTTTCAACACTGCTCCATCCTGTAGGCATAACAAAATAATCAATAATGTCATTTTTTTCCATAACAGCTACTTTAGCTGCAGTAGATCCTATATCTATTCCTATCTTATACAATTTTTCCTCCTAAAATTTAGTTTTTTTAGCTGTAATTTCTTTAAAAAAGGCTACCATAAATGGTATTGAACACAAAGCATTTAAAACATCTGCTATTGGCTGTGTTATTTGTATACCTGTAAGCCCAATTGTCTGTGAGAGAATCAAAATAACTGGAATAAAAAATATTCCTTGTCTTGCTGCTGAAAGAAATGTTCCTTGCCATGATTTTCCTACCATTTGCAATGTCATATTTGAAACAACAATCATTGGATGAATAGGAAGAGCAAGACACTGAGCTCTAATAGCAAAAGTTCCTATTGCAATTACAGCCATATCTTCTTTCCTAAAAAATTCCATTATATTCTCTGCAAATATAAAACCTAAAACAGCAAAAGATGTCATCACAAAAGTACCTACTTTACCAGTAAAAAAGATAGCTTCCTTTACTCTATCGTATTTTCTTGCTCCATAATTATATCCTACAACAGGCTGAAATCCTTGTCCTAAACCTATCATAGCAGACATAGTAAACATAAATATCCTTCCCACTATTGACATAGCTGCAACAGCAGAATCTCCATAAAAAGCAGCATTCACATTTAAAACTATAGTAGCAATACTTGCTAAAGCCTGTCTACATAAAGAAGGAAGACCTGTTTTTATTATTAAAAAATATGTCCCTATCTTCTTTGAAATATTTTTTACACGAAGCTTCGTAGTACTTTTTCCTTTTATGAAACATGATAACAATAAAGAAAAACTTACACATTGACTTAAAAGAGTGGCTATAGCAGCTCCTGAAATTCCTAATTTAAATACAAAAATAAAAATTGGATCTAAAACTATATTAAGAATTCCACCAAAAGTAATCCCTACCATAGAAAGAGCCGCTTTTCCCTCTGAACGAAGAATATTATTCATCACAAATGAGGCACACATGATAGGAGCTCCAAAAAGAATATATTTTGCATAATCCCTCGCATATGGAAGAATTGTTTCTGTAGCTCCTAAGTTTCTCATAAGTATATTTATAAAAATAGTTCCTGTAATAGTAAGAATTAACCCAAAAGTTATAGCTGAAAAAAATCCAGTAGATGCAATCATATCTGCATCCTTATTTTTCTGTTGTCCTAAAAGTCTTGAAATGTTACTTCCAGAACCCATCCCAAGTCCAAAACCCACAGCTTGTATTACAGCCATTAAAGAAAAAACTATTCCAACTGCTCCTGCTGCACTTGTTCCTAACTTAGCAACAAAAAATGTATCAGCCATATTATATATTGAAGATGTTAGCATACTTATAATTGTAGGGACAGCTAATGAACTTACTAATTTAGGAATAGGTGTTTCTGTCATTTTTAAAAATTGTATCTGTGAGTTATTTACCATAATTCCCATCACGCCTCCTTCCCTCTTAATATACCTATATTATGACAAAATTTTTTTAATCTGTAAATAAAATATAAATATTAAAAATAATCTTTTATAATTAAGGACGCGGCGGCACTGAAAAATTTTTCAAAAACAAATATCTCTTTTTAAAAATTTTTCTGATATACTATATAATAAAATCTATTTTTAATTTGAAAGGAAGATCTAATGAAAATAAATAAAATTTTAAACTGTGATATCATAGTTGTAGGAAGTGGGATAGGAGGACTTACTGCTGCTAAGAAAGCTGCTGAAAGAGGAAGAAATGTCATTCTTGTCACAAATGGAAAATTATGTGGAGGAGCTAGTTATTTCCCTCTAAAAGGAACTTTAGGAATACAAGCAACAGCTGACCAAAAAGAAGATTTAGATTTTTTTAAAAATGATATAAGAACAATAGGAAGAGGAATGGAAAACCCTCATATGATTGACACATATATAAAAGATATCAAAGAAAGTATAACTTCTCTTAATGAAATTGGTTTTAAACCATGGCTAAGAAACGATAAGAGACCTGCATGTTTTGCTAAATATGCCAGAGATATTTTCCTTATAAATGAATGGGAAAAGGCTAAAGAAGAAGCAAAAATAATATTTAAAAATATTGAAAATATAAAAATAAAAGAACAAGCTAAAATAATAAAAATTTTAAAATATAATAACAAAACAGCTGGAGCTGTTTTTCAAAGTAACGAAGGAGAACTTTTTATAATAAAAGCTCCTGTAATAATAATGGCTTCAGGAGGAATAGCTGGACTTTATGAGCACAATCTTTATCCTTCAGATATTGATGGATCAGGACATGTTGTTCTTCTTGATGCAGGAGCTCAACTTCAGAATATGGAATTTATTCAATTTATTCCTGCATTTATAAAACCTGTATATAATACTCTTTTTGGAGAACATACTTTAAAATATTGTCTTGGAATGTATACTCATGATGATAAAAAATTATTTTCAGGAATTGAGGATAAAAATATAAAAGATTTATGGCTGGAAAGAAGTTCCTATGCTCCATTTAGCTGTGATTTTAAAAGTTCTGTAATAGATTTAAAAATGGCAGATAATATAAATGGAGTAAAACTAAAATTTCATAAAGATTTATATTTAGATGAAGGAGAATTTTATAAAGTTTATCTTGATTGGCTAAAAAAAAGTATAGGTATAGATATGTGCAATGATGAAGTTGTTGTTGCTCCATTTGCCCACAGTTGTAATGGTGGAGTAAAAGTCAGCTGTAATGGAGAAACAAATATTCCTGGAATTTTTGCTGCTGGAGAAATTATATCAGGAGTTGAAGGAGCAAACAGACTTGGAGGAAACTCTGTAGGAGGTGCTTTAGTATT
The DNA here is from genome assembly GCF_021531595.1 of Fusobacterium perfoetens. Taxonomy (NCBI): domain Bacteria; kingdom Fusobacteriati; phylum Fusobacteriota; class Fusobacteriia; order Fusobacteriales; family Fusobacteriaceae; genus Fusobacterium; species Fusobacterium perfoetens. Next base: position 24,921 of record NZ_JADYUD010000010.1, on the reverse strand, counting down.
TGGAAGAAGAGCTGCCTGCACTGCTGATGAATATATAAAAAATAATCCTTTAGAAAATATTTCTAATGAGTATTTAAAAAATGAATTCACAAACTGGGTTAATTCATTAGAATCTAACAATACTACAAAATCTTCTTCTAAAAATGACATCATTAAATCTATAAAAAAACTTATAACAGAAAAAGGTGGAATTAAAAGAAATGGTGAAAAATTAAAAGAAGCTCTTATAGAAATTGAGAAAATAAAAAAAGACTACAATATAAAAACTTCTAATAAAATAGATTTTGAAATATATTTTAAAACAGAAACTGCTAAAGTTTTATTTACTGCAATGCTTAACAGAGAAGAAAGCAGAGGGGCTCATTATAGAGAAGATTTCCCTAAGCAATCAGATATAGTATATAAAATTATAGTTTTTAAAGAAAATGGCTATATAAAAGTAAAAAAAGAATATAATTAATTTTTATTAAAAAACAATTATTTCAAAAGATAGACAATCTCCTTTAAAATTGCAAAAATAATTTTAAAGGAGATTTTTATTATATCCTTTTTCATATCTTTATTAATTTTAAAAAAAGTTGGATATAAAACTAAATTTATGGTAAAATTTTTAGATGAGGGAGGAGGATAAAATGAAAAATAAAAAGCTGGAAAATACTCTTTTCAGTTATATTTCCAGGATAAGAATAAAAAGTTGTTGTTTTATTGAAAAAGAAGCTAAAAAAAAAGGTATAACTTTAAGTTATTCTTATATGAGAATAATTATTATACTTCACTTTAATAAAAAACTTTCTATGAAAGAACTTACAGAACATTTAGGACGAGATAAATCTACTGTTACAACTCTTATAAACAAACTTGAATCTGAAGGATATATCAAAAAAACAATATGCCAGTCAGATAAAAGAATAACTTATATAGAGCTAAAAGAAAAATCTCAAGAATTACTTGACACAATTTTTGAAGTATCAGAAATATTTCAAGATAAAGTGAAAGAAATAATAGGAGAAGAGGATTTAGAAACACTCTATAGAATAAATAAAAAACTTCTTGATAGTTGGAATGTATAATTTTTTTAAAGGAAAAAAGGATGGAAAAATAATATGAGTAGCGATGTCAAACATAAATTTATGGGAACAGAAAAAATTACAAAACTTTTGGTGCAGTTTTCAGTACCTGCAGTTATAGGAATGCTTGTTAATGCTTTGTATAATATTGTAGATAGAATTTATATAGGAAATATTAAAGAAATAGGACACTTTGCAATAGCTGGAGTTGGACTTACTTTTCCTGTAGTTATTTTATCTTTTGCTTTTGCAGTTCTTATAGGACTTGGTTCTGGAACAAATATATCACTTAATCTTGGAAGAAAGAAAAAAGAAGAGGCAGAATGTTTTCTTGGAAATGCTATAGGATATGGAATAATTGTTTCAGTAATTCTGATGATTCTTGTCTTAATTTCTATGGACAGCCTTGTTGATATTCTTGGTGGAAGTGAAAATACAGGAATTTTTACAAAACAATATCTATCTATTGTTGCATTTGGATTTCCTGCTGCTATTGTAGGATATGTAGCAAATGTTGGAATCCGTTCTGATGGTAACCCAAGAATGTCTATGGCAACTCTTCTTATAGGAGCAATAATAAATATAGTTCTTGATCCTATTTTTATTTTTTATTTTGAAATGGGTGTAAAAGGAGCTGCTCTTGCTACAATTATATCTCAGTATGCTTCAGCTGCATGGACAATATTTTATTTTAATTCTCGTTTCAGTGGATTAAAATTATATGCTTCAAATCTTATTCCAAAATTAAAAAGAGTTAAGGACATTACTATGATGGGATCTGCTCCTTTTGCTCTTCAGCTTGGATCTAGTTTTGTAAATTATACATAATAACAGTACTTTAAAAATTTATGGTGGTGATGCTTCAATAGGAGCAATGGCAATTATTCAAGGAATAGTAATCTTCCTAGCTATGCCTATTTTTGGAATAAACCAAGGTGTTCAGCCAATTTTAGGATATAACTATGGTGCAAGACTTTATGGAAGAGTAAAAGAGGCTCTTTTCAAAGCAATCTTTGCTGCAACTGCTATATGTGTTGTTGCTTTTATAACAACTCAATTTTTATCAAAGTATTTTATTTTTATTTTTACAAGAGAGCAAGAAATTTTAGATATAGCTATTAATGGTCTTAGAATAAATACTATAATGTTTCCTATAATAGGTTTTCAAATTATTTCTTCTGTATACTTTCAAGCTGTTGGAAAACCAAAATTAAGTTTATTTATAAGTCTTTCAAGACAAATAATCATTCTTATTCCATGTATTAAAATAATGGGAAAATTATTTGGCCTTACTGGAATATGGTTCTCTGCTCCTGTTGCAGATTTTCTTTCAACACTTCTTACTTATCTTCTTATAAAGAGAGAAATGAGAATTTTAAAAGAACAGCTTAGAAAAAGACATAAAGAACTAGTTAAATCTAAAGTAGAAGGAAGACTTCTTGAAGAAGAAGAAATTGAACTTAGAGCAAAAATAGATTAAAAATATATATTATTAAAATGGGGGCTATTGTAAATTCACAAAAATACAACAACCCCATTTTTTAATAATAAACTATATTGCTTTAAAATATTTCTCCAGCCTTTTAACTGCTTCTTTAAGTTTTTCCATATCAACAGTAAGAGCAATTCTTATATATCCCTCTGTTCCAAATGATATTCCAGGAACAACTGCCACTTTTACTTTTTCTAAAATATCCATTGTAAATTTAAAAGAATCTAATTTTGAAAGATCAGTATAATCTGCAAAAATATAAAAAGCTCCTTTAGGTTTTAAAACCTTAAAACCTATCTTCTCTAAAGCAGAAGCCATATATTCAGCCCTTTCTTTATAAATATCTGCTGTATTAAAATCTGAAAATTTTTCTAAGGCTATTTCAGCACCTTTAAGAGATAATGACATAGGACAGCTCAAAGTATAAAAAGTTGCATTTAAAAAATTTTTTCTATATCTTTCAGGACATAATGTGTAGCCTATTCTCCATCCTGTCATTGAATATGATTTTGAGAAACCATTTATTATTATAAGTTTATCCTTTATCTTCTCAAAAGAAGCAAAAGAATAAAATTCATAAAAAACAAGACTGCTATAAACTTCATCTGCTATTAAGAAAATATCTCTTTCTGATATAAAGTCTGCTACTACTTCCATTTCTTCCAAGGTCATAACATTCCCTGTAGGGTTACATGGATTATTTAATAAAATTGCTTTTGTTTTTGGTGTTATATATTTTTCTAATGTTTTACGGGTTATTTTAAATTTTGTTTCATGTATATTTAAAATTACTGGTATCCCATAACACAATTCAATCATTGGAGGATAAGCAGGATAAAAAGGTGAGGTTATAACCACTTCATCTCCTGGATTTATAATTGTTTTAAAGCATGAAGAAAGAGCCTCAGAAGCACCTACATTCATTACAACATTTTCTGCATTATAAGTTGATTTATATTTTTTATTATAATATTCAGCTACAAGAGTTCTTATTTTTTCACTTCCTCCTGCCTGTGCATAATTAAGCTGATTATTTTTTCCATATTCCATGGCTTCTTCAACAAGATTTTTAGGAGTAGGAATATCTGGCTCTCCTATTGTAAGATTTATTACATCCGAATATTTAGTTGCTTCTTCTTTAAGAACTCTTATTAAAGAATATTTTAATTTTTCTGTTTTTTTATTTAATCCTATCATAAAAAATATACCTGCTTACTCTTATTTTCTTAAGTCTTCTACAAGCTGTGTCTTTTCTAAAGTTTTTTTATCAACAGTTTTTATTATTTTAGCAGGATTTCCTGTTACAACTGCTCCTGCTGGAACATCTTCAAGAACAACTGCTCCTGCTCCTACAACTGCTCCTGCTCCTACTTTTACCCCCTCAATTATAACTGCATTTGCTCCTACAAGAACGCCATCTTCAATAATTACAGGATTTGCTGAAGGAGGTTCTATTACTCCTGCTAAAACTGCTCCTGCTCCTATATGACAATTTTTTCCAACAGTTGCTCTTCCACCTAGAACTGCTCCCATATCAATCATTGTATTTTCACCAATAACAGCTCCAATATTTATAACTGCTCCCATCATTATAACAGCATTTTTTCCTATTGTTACCTTATCTCTTATTATAGCTCCAGGCTCTATTCTTGCATCTATATTCCTCAAATCAAGAGTAGGGACTCCTGAATTTCTTCTGTCATTTTCAATATAGAAATCTAGTATTCTATCCTTATTTTCTTCTATTATTCTATCAATTTCAGAAGACTCACCTATTAAAATATAAGATTCGTCTCCCTTAAAAATTTTTGCTGAAGTTGAAATTCCTGAAAGATTTCCATTTATATATGCTTTTACAGGTGTTTTTTTCTCTGAACTTTTTATAAAAGCTATTATCTCTTCTGCTGTATTTAAACTGTTCATCTATTTTTGTCCTCCAAACATTTCATTAGTATCTAATTTAAAATATATCTTTCATTGAATAAAGTCCTGCTTTTTGTTTCACTAAAAATTCAGTTGCCTTTAAAGCTCCTTCTGCAAAAATCTTTTTAGATAGAGCTGTATGCTTTATTTCAAATATTTCATCATTTCCATAAAAGAAAACAGAATGTTCTCCAACTACTGTTCCTCCTCTTAAAGAATGTATACCTATTTCTTTTTTTTCTCTTGGATTATTTCCTTCTCTTCCATATTGTCTTTTTAAAATTTCTCTACAGTTTCTTTCTATAACTTCTGCAAGAGTTTTTGCTGTTCCACTTGGCGAATCTATTTTTTTACTATGATGAGTCTCAACAATTTCTATATCATAATTTTCATAAAGGACTGGAACTATTCTTGAAAGTATCTCTTGCATAAGATTTATTCCCAATGACATATTTGAAGAAAGAAGAATAGGTATTTTCTGAGATGCTTTTTTTATTCTTTCAAAAATTTCTTCTGAATATCCAGTTGTAGCCAAAATAACTGGAAGATTTTTTACTTCTGCAAATTCAAGTAAAGAGCTTATTCTTGAAAAATGAGAAAAATCTATAATAATATCTCCTTTTTCATTTGTAAGTTCATCTGCAAATCCAGTTACAGTAAAATTTTTACTTTGTTCTGCAGTTTCTTTTAAAATTTTCCCCATTGTTCCTGTTCCATGTATTATTATTTCCATTCAGATACCCCATGTTCCTTTAAAATATCATAAAGTATTTCTTTATTTTTATCACTCATAGAACCAAGAGGAAGTCTGCATCCACCTACTTCATATCCTAAAAAATTCATAGCTTCTTTTATAGGAACTGGATTTACCTCTATGAAAAGAGAATTTACAAGATTATTGTATTTAAGCTGAAGCTCTCTTGCTTTATCAATATCTCTATTAAAAAATGCCATAACCATATTGTGAACTGTTTCTGGGATTATATTTGCTGATACAGATATAACTCCCTTTCCTCCTATTGAAAGAAGAGGAACAGTCATATCATCATTTCCTGAATAAAGATCTAATTCTGGAACTTCTCTTGCAATTTCTGCTGCATAAGATATATTACCACTGGCTTCTTTTATTCCTGTTATATTTTCTATTTCTGAAAGAATTTTTATAAGATTTACAGACATATTTACTCCTGTTCTTCCAGGAACATTATAAAGAATTATAGGAATTTTTACACTTTCAGCTATTGCTTTATAGTGACTGTAAATTCCGCTTTCATTTCCTTTATTATAATAAGGAGTAACTACAAGAAGTCCATCTGCTCCTAATTTTTCTGCTTCTTTACTAAGCCATACAGCATGCTTCGTATTATTTGAACCTGTTCCTGCTATAATAGGAATTCTTCCTCCTGCCACATCAACAGAAAACTTTATTACTGCAAGTTTTTCTTCGTCAGACATTGTAGAACCCTCTCCTGTAGTTCCTGTAACTATTATTGCATCTGTTCTGTTTGCAATGTGAAACTCTAAAAGCTCTCTTAATTTTTCAAAATTTACCTCATTATTTTCATTAAATGGAGTTACAAGTGCAACCCCCGAACCTGTAAATAGTGCCATTTTTTCCTCCTTAAAATTTTTCTGTATTTTTAAAAAGTTCAGCTATCTGAACTGCATTTGTTGCTGCCCCTTTTCTTATATTATCAGCAACTACCCATAAATTTATACTTTTTTCTTTACTGAAATCTCTTCTTACTCTTCCAACCAAAACTTTATCTTGTCCTGTTGCATCAGCTGCAAGAGGATACATATTTTTTTGAGGCTCATCTATAAGAATTATTCCTTCAAAAGCAGCAAAATCCTTTTTAATCTCATCTATATCAAAATCATTTTCCAATTCTGCTGTTATTGATACTGAATGAGAATTTATAACAGGTACTCTTACACATGTTGCTGTTACTGGAAGATTTGGAAGACCAAGAATTTTTTTTGTTTCATTTATCATTTTCATCTCTTCTTTAGTATACCCATTATCAAGAAAAGAGTCTATATGTGGAAGACAGTTATTTACTATATCATGTGGGTAAGTCTTTGCTTTTAAACCTTTTAATCCATTCTGAAGATCTTCTATTCCTTTGTGTCCTGTTCCAGATACGGCTTGATATGTACTGTATATTACTCTTTTAAGTCCATATTTTTCTGAAAGTACTTTTAATGGAAGCATGCATTGGATTGTTGAACAGTTTGGATTCGCAATTATTCCCATGTGTTTAAAAGCAACTTCTTTATTTACTTCTGGTACAACCAAAGGCACTTTCTCATCCATTCTCCAAGCTGATGAATTATCAATAACTAAAATCCCTTTTTCTGCTGCTATTGGAGCATATTTTTTACTGATATCTCCTCCAGCTGAAAATAATGCTATATCTATTTCTAAATCAAAACTTTTTTCTGTAAGTTCTTTTACAATATATTCTCTTCCTTTAAATTCTATTTTTTTACCTGCACTTTTTGCAGAAGCAAAAAGATAAAGCTCAGTAATTCCTAAATCTCTTTCTTCCAAAACTTTTAAAAATGTTGTTCCTACAAGACCTGTTGCTCCTACTATCGCTATTTTCATAATGCCTCCTTACTTAATTCTCACAAGCAAAATTCTTCTGCTGCTGCATTTACAGCCTGTTCTATCATTCCTCTGTCTATGCTACATGAAATACTAATTTCTGATGTCGTCACTTGATAAAAATTAACCCCTGCTTTACTTAGAGCAGAAAAAAATCTTCCTGCTATTCCTGAATTATTAATCATTCCAACACCTATTACTGAAATCATACCAAGCCCTTCTCTATATTCAATATCAGCTTCTGGAAATATTTCTTCTACTCTTTTTATTACCTGATTAAGAAGATACTTTTCTGATGCTTGACAGCTAAAAGAAATTTCAGTTGTTCCGTCTCTTAAAATATTTTGAGTTATCATATTTATATTAAGTCCATAATTATCAACTGCAGTAAAAATTTCTGCAATTTTTTCTGATGAATAAGGTATATTTAAAATTGTTGTTATTAAAATATCTTTTGCAATACTAATTCCTGTCACAAGTTTTTCTTCTAAAGCTGTACTTCTGTTCATAATATATGTTCCTCCTGTTTCACTTAAAGTTTTTCCTACAAAAATAGGTATATCAAATTTTTTGCCAATCTCAACAGCTCTAGTTTCCATTACACCAGCTCCCAAATTTGACATTTCCATCATTTCTTCATAAGAAATTTCTTTTAAAAGTTTTGCTTTTGAATAAATTCTAGGATCTACATTATAAATTCCATCAACATCAGTATATATTCTACACTGGCATTTAAGAGAAGCAGCAAGAGCAACTGCACTTGTATCTGAACCCCCTCTTCCTAAAGTTGTAATATCTCCTTTCTCATTTATTCCCTGAAATCCTGCAACAATAACTATATATCCTTTCTTTAGATAGTTCTCTATTTTTTCAGTTCCTATACTTTCTATTTTACTTTTTGTATGGACTCCCATTGTTTTTATTTCTGCTTGATATCCTGTTAATGAAACTGCTTTTTTACCTTTTGAATTAATCGCCATTGAAAGAAGAGCAACTGTTTGTTGTTCTCCAGTTGCAAGGAGAGAATCAAGTTCTCTTTGATCAGGATTTTCTGATGTATCTTTTGCCATTTTAATAAGAAAATCTGTTGTTTTTCCCATTGCTGAGGCTACTACTACTATTTCATCACATATTTCTTTAAAATTTACTATATAATCTGCTATTGCTTGTATTTTTTTTATATCAGCAACACTTGAACCACCATATTTAAGTACAGCTCTCATTATATTCGTCTCCTTTACATAATTTTTTGCATAAAAAAACCAGCAGATTGTTCTCTGCTGGGTAATTTTAAAAATAATCTAAAAAAAATTATATTAAAAAAAACGCAACAGAAAGCACAACACTAGAACTCCTGCAAATTCTAGTGACAGTTATACAGATATTATCTGCATTCCCAGCATAAAATCTATCCCCATAAAATTTTACACTTCGGCAGTTTCTCCTTTCACTGTATATCAAAGCCGGGAAGCTCTATACAGCTACTATTATCAACTGCGCCTCAATCTGTTCATATTGATTTTGTAAGAATTTTACAGCAAATACTAAAAAAATAAAAGTTTAAAATATAAATTTTAAATATATATAAAATATATTGTACTTTTAAATATCTCCGTCTTACAATTATCAAAAATATAAAATAAAGGAGACCAACTATGGAAATTCAAAATATATTTTTAAAAGACAGTGAAAAATATTTACCTTGGGTTATTAATATAAGACATGAGCTTCACAAATATCCTGAACTTGATTTTAATCTTCCTGAAACAATAAAAATAATCACAACTTCACTTAAAGAATTAAATATTCCATTTAAAACAGGAATAGGGAAAAGTGGAATTATTGCTGAATTAAAAGGAAAAAATAAAAATATAACAATTGCACTAAGAGCAGATATGGATGCTCTTCCAATTATAGAAAAAAATAAATGTCCTTATACTTCCAAATTTCATGGAAATATGCATGCCTGTGGTCATGATGCTCATATGGCTGTTCTTCTTGGAGTAGCTAAAATTTTATCTGAAAATAAAGAATACCTTCCATGTAATGTAAAATTCTTATTTCAGCCAGCAGAAGAAACAACTGGAGGAGCTCTTCCTATGATAAATGATAATTGTCTTAAAGATGTAAGTGCTATTTTTGGACTTCATATGGATCCATCTTTAGAAACAGGAAAAATAGGAATAAAATATGGGGCAATGAATGCTTCTTCAACTAGAATAAAATTTAAAATAACTGGAAAAAGCTGTCATGGAGCATATCCAAGCAAAGGAGTAGATGCTATTGTAACTGCTGCACAAGTTATAAGCAGTATACAATCAATTATAAGTAGAAATATAGATTCTAGGGATTCTGCTGTAATAACTTTTGGACAAATATCTGGAGGAGAAACTGAAAATATAATTGCTCAAGAAGTTACATGTATAGGAACTATGAGAACCATATCAAATCATACAAAAGAAGTTTTAAAAAAACGACTTGAAGATATGGTTAAAATGATAAGCAATGCTTATGGTGCAAAAGGTGAAATTCTTTTTAAAGACAGCTATAATGCTCTTATAAACCATGATGAATATGTTAATATCATAAAAGAAAACAGTGAAAACCTTTTAGGTAAAGAAAATACTATTATAAAAGCATTAACTGATATGGGAGTTGAAGACTTTGCATATTATTTAGAAAAAGTTCCAGGTGCTTTTTTTCATCTTGGAACAAAAAATAAAGAAAAAGGAATCACAGCCCCTCTTCATAGTGAAAACTTTAGTATAGATGAGGATTCTCTTTTAATTGGAATAAAAATTCAAATACTTAACATTCTTTCAACATATAAAAAATTAAAATAATTTTCTTAAAAAAAAGGATTTTTTTATTTTTTTAGAAAAATTAATTAAATATTTTGTTAAGGGAGGATTTTTATGTTTATCAGAAAATTTAAAAAAGAAGATGCTGAAATTATTTCAAAACTTATAGAGCGAAATCTTATGGAAGTAAATATAAAAGACTATCCAAGAGAACATATGATTGAATTTGCTTCATATTATAACCCTGAAACAGTTAAAAAAACTGCTCAGGAAGGACATATGTATGTGGCATGTGAAAATGAAAAAATTATAGGCTGTGGAGCTATTAAACCTTTTAACAGTGAAAACGAAAGTATTATTGTCGCTTTTTTTATTCTTCCTGAATATCATGGAAAAGGAGTAGGAAAAAGTTTAATCAAAGAGCTTGAAAAAGATGAAATATTTTTAAGAGCAGAAAGAATTCAAGTTGATGCTTCTCTTTCTTCACATATTTTTTATAAGAAGATGGGATATGAGTATTCTGGTGGAATTGCAAAATCATGTAATGGTGAAAACTACAAAATGGAAAAATTTAAATAAAACCGGGAATTTTTATTTCCCGGTTTTATTTTGTATAAGCTTTATAAATTTTCATCTGAAAAAATCTTTGAACTTAAAGGTTCTATTGTAAAGTTTATTTCTTCTTCTGTTATTTTTATATTTTCCTTATCAAAAAATGATTTTAAAGAATCTGAAGAAATGTTTTTAAATATATAAGGATAATCTTTTATACTCAATTTTACATTAAACGAAAGAAGCGGATTTCTGTTAATAAATACAAAAGCAAAATGACTGTTGCTTTTTTTCAAATTTTTATTAAAAGAATCTTTTTCATTTAAAGAATAACGAAGAATTCCATAAACATCTTCATTTATCGGTATTTGTTTAAAATATCCTGTTGTAAAAAAATCATTTCTATTTCTTAAAGATGTAAGTGACTTATACCAATCTTGAATATTCTTATCTTCATTTCCCCAAGGGAATGTACGCCTGTTATCAGGATCAGCTCCTCCCCTTACTCCAGCTTCATCTCCATAGTATATGATAGGAACTCCTGGGAAAGTCATTTGCATAAGAATTATAAGCTTGAAAATTTTAATCTCAAGGTTTCTTAAAAGCCCTCCCTTTTGAAGAATCTTTTCCCTGTAAAGTTCTTTTTTATAAACTATATCTTGCATAGTTCCAGCTACACCTTCAGTCATAGTAAGTATTCTTACAACATCATGTGTACCTAATATATTTACAAGAGAATAAAAATTTTCTTTGGGATAATTTTCTTTCATTTTTTCAAAAAAGCCTGCCAATTTAAAACTGTCAAATTTATTTGAGAAAAAGTCAATAAAATAATTTCTGAAAGGATAATTTGTGACAGAATCAAGTTCTTCTCCACACATATATTCCCTTCTTACATTATAACTTATTTTATTTGTAGCATCTTCCCATACTTCTCCAAGAAGAATTGAATCTTTATCTGTTTCATGACATTTTTTTCTTAAAGCTTTTAAGAAAAGTCCTGGAAGTTCATCAGCCACATCAAGACGCCATCCTTTAATTCCCATCTTCATCCATTTATTTACAACACTATCTTCATCATTTATTATATAATCCATAAAAGATGGAGATAATTCATTTACACATGGAAGATCTTTAACTCCCCACCAACACTCATAATCATTTGGGTGTTTATAGAAAGTATACCAATCGTAATATGGAGATCCTACTGAATTGTAAGCTCCCACTGAATTATAAGTTCCACAGGCATTAAAATATCTGCTGTCCATTCCAGTATGATTAAAAACTCCATCAAGTATTATATTAATTCCTCTTTTTTCAGCCTCTTTTATAAGCTGTTTAAAATCATCTTCTGTACCAATCATAGGATCAATTTCTTTATAATCCCCTGTATCATATCTATGATTACTTCTAGCTTTGAATATAGGATTAAGATAAATAAGATTTATCCCCATTTCTTTTAAATAATCAAGTTTTTTTGTTACACCAAGAAGATTTCCTCCAAAAAAATCCCAACGAAGAATCTCTCCATTTTTACCTTTTATATATAAAGGAGTGTCACTCCAATCACCATAAATAAAACTATTTTTTTTATGGCAATTTATTTTCCCATCTGGATTTCCATTAAAAAATCTGTCTGGAAAAATTTGATAAATAATAGATTTTTTAAACCAATCTGGAGTTGTACTTTCAGGATAATATGTTGTTATTTGATATGATTTAGGAAAAGAATCATAAACATTTCCTCTTCCACTCATTTCATCATAATTATTACCGTAATACTTAATTACTCCTCCTGTAAGTTTTAATTCAAAATAATAGAATAAAAGATTTGGAACACTTGGAGAATCAATAGTGCATATATATTCCAAATATACTTCTTCTCCTTCTTTCTCTAGTTTATTTTTAACAGGAAGCTGTTCCATAGAATATTCTACTCTATTGGGGCAATTTGGATTAGCTTTGTTATCTTCAAGCACATGAAGTCTTACATTTTCAGGCATAGCCTTTTCATTGATTTTTATTTTAAAAGTTATTTTTTCCCCACAGGGTACAGCTCCATAAGGAGCTTTGTACTCTGTATCCTGTGAGTTAAATATTACATATTCATCTTTCCAGTTTAAAGCAAGATATTCCATAATTAGTCCTCTCTGTTTCAGATATAAGAATATTAAAAACTATTCACTTATTTTATGAGGTTTTATATTCCAGATTTCATCTGCATATTTCTTAATAGTATTATCAGATGAGAATATACCTGAATTTGCTATATTTGTTAAGCTCATTTTCAGCCATCTTTCTTTGTCTTTATATAATTCATCAACTTTTTCCTGAGCTTTTACATAAGAGTCAAAGTCTTTGAATACAAAGAATTCATCATTAGTATCAAATAAGTTTCTAAGTATAAGATTAAATTCATCTGCTCCTACTCCAAAGAAACCATTCTTTAATTGACTGATAATAAGCTGTAATCTTGGATCATTATTAAATGTTTCATAAGCATTATATCCTCCATGAGCATAATAATCCATAACTTCTTCTGAAGTTAATCCAAATACAACAATATTGTCTCTTCCAACAGCTTGATCAATTTCTACATTTGCTCCATCAAGAGTAGCCATAGTAATTGCACCATTCATCATAAACTTCATATTTCCTGTTCCTGATGCTTCTTTTGAAGCAGTTGAAATTTGTTCACTAATATCTCCTGAAGGAATTACTTTTTCAGCAAGAGTTACTCCATAGTTTTGAAGGAAAACAACTTTTATTTTTCCATTAATTTCAGGATCATTATTAACTTTGTCAGCTACACAGTTTATAAGTTTTATAATTTGTTTAGCTAAATAATAAGCAGGTGCAGCTTTTGCTCCAAAGAAGAATGTTCTTGGAACAATATCTTTTGATGGATTAGCTTTCAGTTCATTATATAAATTCATTATATGGAATATATTAAGAAGCTGACGCTTATAAGCATGAAGTCTTTTTACTTGAATATCATAAATAGAATCTGGACTTATTTCTATACCATAAGCTTTTTTAACAAAAGCAGCAACTTCTGCTTTTCTTTTGTATTTAATATTTCCTAATCTTTCAAGAACTTTTTTATCATCTATAAAATTCATTAATTTTTTTATTTGAAGAGGATTTTCTACCCATTCATCTCCAATTGTATCAACTAGAAGATCTGCAAGATCTGTATTTGCTTTTATAAGCCATCTTCTATGTGTTATACCATTAGTTTTATTATTAAATCTTTCAGGATACATTTCATAGAAATCTTTCAATTCTCTATGTTTTAAAATTTCAGTATGTAACCATGCAACTCCATTTATAGAATGTGATCCTATAATAGCAAGATTGGCCATTCTTATATTTCCATTTTGAATAATGGCCATATTATTTATCTTGTTCCAGTCTCCATAATATTTTTTAGAAACTTCAAGACAGAATCTTCTGTTTATTTCCTCAACAATCATATATATTCTAGGAAGAAGTTTTGCAAACATATCTTTAGGCCATTTTTCAAGAGCCTCTGCCATTATTGTATGGTTAGTATAAGCAAGTGTTTTCACTGTAATTCTCCATGCTTCATCCCATTCAAGTCCTTCTTGATCAAGAAGAATTCTCATAAGTTCAGCAACGGCAACAGCAGGGTGAGTATCATTTATATGAATAGCTATATAATTATGTAATTCAGTTATAGGCTCTCCTGTTTTCTTAAATCTGTTTACTATAGTTTGAATTCCAGCACTTACAAAAAAGTATTCCTGTTTAAGCCTTAATCTTCTTCCTGATTCGCTAGAATCATCAGGATATAAAACTTGAGAAATCTCTTCAACAGAATATTTATGTTCTAGATATCTTAAATAATCTCCTCTTTGAAGTGATGATAAGTTAATATCACTTTCATCAATTTCTGCACTCCAAAGTCTTAAAGTGTTAACATTTTTAGTGTGGAATCCTACAATAGGAACATCATAAGGGACAGCTCTTATAACTTCACAGTTTTCATAAACAGGCTGAAGCTTGTTTCCCACCTTTCTCATATAAACATTTCCACCAAAATTTATATTAATACCTCTGTTTGCTTTTTTAACTTCCCATACAAAGTCTGTTTTTAACCAGTCATCTAGTTTTTCTACTTGATAACCATTAACAATTTTTTGTTTGAAAAGACCGTGTTTAAAACGAATTCCACATCCATGTGCTGGTAAAGAAAGAGATGCCATAGAGTCCATAAAGCATGCAGCAAGTCTTCCAAGACCTCCGTTTCCAAGTCCTGCATCAGGTTCCATAGCAGCTAACTCATCTAAATCTATTCCTAATTCAGCAAGAGCTTCTGAACATAAATCTTTAATTCCTAAATTAATTAAATATGTATCTAAAAGTTTACCTATTAAGAATTCCATTGAAAAATAATAAGTTTGCTTTACTTTTCCCTCAGTATAAGCTCTGTTAGTTTCAGCCCATCCTTCTGTCACATAATCTTTGATTAGCTTACCAAGAGCTAAGTATTTATGGTCAATAGATGCTTCACTTACTCCCTCTGCAAAAGTAAATGTCAGTCTTTTTAAATAATCTTGTTTAATTTGTTCTTTTGTTATTTGCAATTTGTTCCACTTCTCCTTATCTTTAGCTAAATTACTGTAATTTGCTATACAAGTTTTTTGTAAAGCTCGTTATATTTTTTAGCAGAATCTTTCCAGCTAGTTTCAGCTTTCATACCATTCTTCTGAATAGCAAGCCATTCTTTTTTATTTTTATATGTTTCAATAGCAAGCTGAATAACATTAAGCATGTCATGTGCATTATAATTTGTAAATGAGAATCCATTTCCTTCTCCTGTATATTTATTATAAGGAGTAATAGTGTCTTTAAGACCTCCTGTTTCTCTTACAATAGGCACTGTTCCATATCTTAAAGCTATAAGTTGTCCTATTCCACAAGGCTCAAATAGTGATGGCATCAAGAACATGTCTGATCCAGCATATATAAGTTTTGCTAGTTTATCGCTGAAACCAATATTTGAAGATAATTTTTCTGGGTAGATATGTGAGTAGTATTCAAATAAATCTTCATAAGCCTGATCTCCTGTTCCTAATATTACAAGTTGCATATCAAGATGCAGGATTTCTTCGATTACACCTTTAATAAGATCTAAACCTTTTTGATTAACAAGTCTTGATACAAGCCCTATAACAGGAATATCTTTGTCAATAGGAAGACCTAATTGTTTTTGTAATTCAGCTTTATTTACTAATTTGTTTTTCATTGTAGTCAGTCCGAAATTTTTCGGAATATCTTTATCTCTTCTAGGATTATAAGCATCGTGATCTATACCATTTACAATACCGTAAAGTTTATAACTTATACCATTTAATAATCCATCAAGATTTTCTCCATAATATGGAGTTCTTATTTCATCAGCATAAGACTGGCTTACTGTATTTACTATATCAGAGTAAATTATTCCACCTTTCATAAATGAAATTGCATCATAGAATTTTAATTTATCTTCAGTAAAGTAAGAATCATCAAGTCCAAGAAGCTCATTTAAAACAGTTTTTGAGAAAATTCCTTGATATTTAAGGTTATGTATAGTGTAAATAGTTTTAATATCTTTGAATCTTACATCATATCTGTAAAAAGCATCAAGAAGAACAGGAACCATTCCTGTATGCCAGTCATTACAATGAATAATATCAGGAATAAAACCATCAATATATTTTATTGATTCTAAGACACCTCTTGAAAAGAATGAAAAAATTTCTCCATCGTCAAAGTGTCCATAAGGCTCATTTCTTTTAAAATAATATTCATTATCCATGAAGTAAAAGTCAACTCCATCATGTTTTAAATGATCAAGTCCACAATATTGATTTCTCCAACCTACAGGAACAGTATACTCAGCAATATGATCCATTTTTTCTTTAAATTCATCTGAGATTTTTCCATACTTAGGCATAATCACTCTAATATCAACACCTGATTTTTTCAGATATTTTGGAAGAGCATGTGCCACATCTGCAAGTCCTCCTGTTTTTAAAAATGGAGCAGCTTCAGACGCTACAAATAATACTTTCATCTTTGGTGCCTCCTAAATTTCTAAAATTACTATCCTACATAGAAAATTCTTTTTCTATTACAAGAGGATAGATGTCACTTCCTTTTAGCTCTGTTCCTGCATCAAGAGTAACATTTTTATCTATAATAACATTTTTAATTTTAACTCCACTTTTAATAGTGCAGTTTTGAAGAAGAATACAATTTTCTATTTCAGCTCCCTCTTCAATAACAGTATATCTTGAAACAATACTATGTTTTACAGTTCCTTTTATCACACATCCATTTGCAACAAGAGCATTTTTTACAACAGATCCATCATAATATCTTGTAGGAGGTGAATCTTTTGACTTACTGTAAATTGGGTTAGATTCGTTAAAGAAAAGTTCTCTTGTTATATCTACTGAAAGCATATCCATGTTTGTTTTATAATAAGCAAGAAGTGAATTTATACAAGCAAGATATCCTTTGTATTCATATCCTTTAACTACAAGTTTATCTATATTTTCATATATAACAGCTTTTAATTTGTAAGCATAATCTATATATGCACATTTTTCAACTAAAGATAGAAGAAGTTCTTTCTTCATTATAAAAATTTCAGCACATATATTTATATCCTTTTCATTTCCTGTATTTTTACAAACATCTATGACTCTGTTATCACTGTCAAATTTTAAACAGTCACATCCAATAAAGTTTTTATCTCCATCATTTATTTTTTTATAGATTACAGTTATATCTCTTCCAGATGATTCATGTTCAGCAACAGCTGCTTTTAAATCAAGATTTGCTATCATATAAGTAGAAGAAAAAATAACATTTTCTTCTTTTGCTTTATATAAAAACTCAAGATTATCTTTAATCATTTGTACATCATAATTAGCATTCATACTTCTGTTAAAACTGAATACAAAAATTCCTCCATGTCTTCTGTTTAACTCCCATGCTCTTCCTGTTCCTACATGGTCTCTTAAAGAACGAGAGTCATTATCTGTAAAAATTCCAATAGTTGTAATTCCTGCATTAGACATATTAGAAAGCATGAAATCCACTACTCTGTATTTTCCAGCTAATGGTATAGAAGCTACTGCTCTATGTGCAGCAAGTCTTCTTAAATTTTCTTTATTTTCAATAGCACTTAATATTCCAATATAATTTTTAAGCATAATTTACCTCTCCCTTCAATTATTTAACTATATTTTCATTTACTATTCTGTCTTCTTCAATAAGAAGGATTTCAGACTTACCTGCAACTTCAAGGTTATCCCCTACAACAACCTTTCTTCCAAATATAGCTTTATCTACTTTTGAATTTTTTCCTATTCTTGTATCACACATAATAACAGAGTTTGTAACCTTTGCTCCTTCTTCAATATATACTCCTGAGAAAAGAACTGAGTTATCAACTTCACCTTTTATTACGCACCCTTCTGTAATAAGAGAGTTTTTAATTGTTGCATTTTCACCTATAACTTGCCCTGGCTTATTTGGAGCTTGTGAATAAATTCTCCAGTTTTTATCATAGATGTCAAAATCAATGTCTTCATTAATTAAATCCATATTTGCTTCCCAAAGGCTTTCAATTGTACCAACATCTTTCCAGTATCCCTTAAATGGATATGCCATAAGTTTACGACCTTCTCCAAGCATTTTAGGGATAATATCTTTACCAAAGTCATTAGAAGAATTTGGATTTGCTTCATCTTCAATCAGTGCTTGTTTAAGAGCTTTCCAGTTGAAAATATAAATTCCCATTGAAGCAAGTGTGCTCTTAGGATGAGCAGGTTTTTCCTCAAATTCATAGATTTGTTTATCTTCTCTAACATTCATAATACCAAATCTTGATGCTTCTTCAAGACTTACTTCAATAACAGCTATTGTTGCATCAGCATTATGCTTTTTATGATATTTAAGCATTTCATTGTAGTCCATTTTATAAATATGGTCTCCTGAAAGAATAAGAACATATTCTGGATCATATTCATCAATAAAGTCCATATTTTGATATATAGAGTTAGCAGTTCCCTTATACCACCAACCACCATTTTCCTGCATATATGGAGGTAATAAACTGATTCCTCCAAAGTTTCTGTCTAAATCCCAAGCTCTACCTATACCAATATAGTTATTTAAAATCTGAGGCTTATATTGGATAAGAACTCCAACAGTATCAATTCCTGAGTTTGTACAGTTACTTAAAGGGAAGTCAATAATTCTGTACTTTCCACCAAAAGGAACAGCAGGTTTTGCATTATTTTTAGTAAGCAGTTTAAGTCTGCTTCCTTGTCCACCGGCTAGTACCATTGCAACCATTTCTTTTTTCATAAATATCTACTCCTTCCTAGTTTTTCAGTTTTATATGAATTACCAAATTATACATTTTTTAATATATATTTTATTTTATTAAACTATGCTTTGAAACAAATTTAGGCTTTAAAATTATAGTAGACAACGGAGGAATCTCTAAAGATACAGAATATGGCATTCCATGTTTTTCCTCTATTAAAGGTTTTATAATTCCTATATTTCTTATATTTGATCCTCCATAAATATCTCTGTCACTGTTAAATATCTCTTCATAATCTGTTATTCTAGGTATTCCTACTTTAAAATTAGAATAGTGAACTGGGGTGAAATTACATATAATCACAAGATAATCATCTTTATCTCTGCTTTTTCTGACATATGAAATTATACTTTGATCAGCATTATTATGGTCTATCCATTGGAAACCATCACTTGTACAATCTAATTCCCATAAAGATTTCTCTTTCTTATAAAGATGATTTAAATCTCTTACATATGATTTCATACTATCATGAATAGGATATTTAAGAAGTTTCCACTCAAGTTCTTCATAATATCTCCATTCTATAAACTGACCAAATTCCCCTCCCATAAACAGAAGTTTTTTACCAGGATGTGTGTACATATATCCATAGAACATTCTAAGTGAAGCAAATTTATTTTCATAATGTCCAAACATCTTGTCTAAAAGTGATTTTTTACCATGTACAACTTCATCATGTGAAAGTGATAAAACAAAGTTTTCAGAAAAGCTATACATTAAAGAAAATGTAATAAGATTATGATTATACTTTCTATAAATAGGATCTAACTCCATATATTTAAGCATATCATTCATCCAACCCATATTCCATTTATAATTAAATCCAAGTCCCCCTATATATGCAGGTCTTGTAACAAGAGGCCACGCTGTAGCTTCTTCAGCAATCATAAGAGGATTTTTGAAATATTCAAAAACTATCTTATTGAGAAGTCTTAAAAATTCAATGGCATCTAAATCTTCATCTCCTCCATATTTATTTTTAAGACCATGTATTTCTGGTTTTCCATATTCCATATATATAACATTGGAAATAGCATCTGCTCTTATACCATCAATATGATATATCTCATAAAGAAAAACAGCATTAGAAACTAAAAAACTTCTTACTTCTGGTTTTCCTAAATCAAAATTTGCAGTTCCCCAGCCATAATTTTCCCCTCTTCTATCATCTTCATATTCAAAAAGAGGTGTTCCGTCAAATCTATATAATCCGTGAGCATCTTTACAAAAATGCCCTGGCACCCAGTCCATTATAATTCCTATTCCTGCTTTATGAAATTCATTAACAAAATATTTAAATCCTTCAGGATCACCATATCTACTTGTTATTGAAAAATATCCTGTTACTTGGTATCCCCATGAAG
The DNA here is from genome assembly GCF_021531595.1 of Fusobacterium perfoetens. Taxonomy (NCBI): domain Bacteria; kingdom Fusobacteriati; phylum Fusobacteriota; class Fusobacteriia; order Fusobacteriales; family Fusobacteriaceae; genus Fusobacterium; species Fusobacterium perfoetens. The sequence continues at coordinate 4,695 of NZ_JADYUD010000010.1, read as the reverse complement.
CATCAAGAGGATGCTCTGCCAACGGCATTATTTCTATATGAGTATAGCCCATTTCTAATATATATGGTAAAAGTCTATCTGCTATCTCTTTATATGAATAGAATCCTCTTCCATCTTCTTCTTTTTCTTTCCCTAATTCTTTTTCAACAGCTCTTTTTCTCCACGATCCCAAATGAAGCTCATAAATATTCATAGGATTTTCATAGGAATTAAAACTTTCTCTTTTCTTTAACCACTCTTCATCTTCCCATTTATATGGAGAAAAAACATTTTTTACAACTGAAGCTGTATTTGGTCTAAGTTCAGAATAAAAAGCAAAAGGATCTGCTTTCAGAAATCTTTCTCCATTTTGAGGAAGTATCTCGTATTTATATATGTCCCCTTCTTTTATCCCTGGAATAAATAAAGACCAAATTCCATTTTCAGAATCTAGTTCCATCAAATGTTTTTTCCCATTCCAATTATTAAACTCTCCTACTACCCTCACTTCTTTCGCATTTGGAGCCCAAACTTTAAATTCTGCTCCTTTTCTATTTTTCTCAATAATAACTTTGCATCCAAGAAGATGATGAAGTCTAGGATTAATTTCCTGGTGAAATTTTTTCATTTCATCGTTAAAATTTAAAATATTTTTTGAAACCATATTTTCACCTCATTAATTTTGATGAATGACATTTGTTATATTAATAGATAAACAAAAAACCAAGTTCTTATACTTGGTCATTGAAAGACTGTTTTAAATAATTTTCATCAGAAAAAACTTTTATACCATTTTTAATAAATAATTCTGCAGTTATTCCATTACCATCTATTAAACATTTTGTAAAAGTACCATCATAAACAACACCGCAGCCACATGAAGGACTTCTTCTTTGAAGAATAGCCACCTTTATCCCAAGTACCTTCGCAACAGCAAGTGCTCTCTCTGCCCCAAGTATATATTCTTTTGTAACATCTTTCCCATCTTTTGTAACAACTCTTATTTTTCCCTTTGTATCCCTTACAATTTCAGCAGGTACTCTTGGTGTAGTAAGCCCTCCTAACTGTTCTGGACAGATAGGAATAGCTTTTCCCTCATTTACTAAATCTCTTATTGAAGGAACAAGATTATTTGCTCCACTATATTTGCAATTAATACCTGCAAGACATGAACTTACTAATATCATTTTAATCTCCTCCATATTAAAATGCAGGCCTATTATTTTTTAAACATTCCTAAAAACTTAACAGGTATTCCTGTTTGAAAAGAAAGAACTTTTCCTGTTTTAGGATGCTTGAATATTATTGATTTTGCATGAAGCCCAAGACGACCTAAAGGATTTGTTGATGCTCCATACTTTTTATCTCCCACAACACTATGTCCTATAGTCTGCATATGAACACGAATTTGATTTTTTCTTCCTGTTTCTATTTTTGCTTCAACAAGAGAAAAACCTCTGCTTCTCTTTAAAACAGTATAATGAGTAATCGCTTTTTTAGATCCCTCTATTTCTTTATCACTTGAAAAAGTAACAAAAGCTGAATTTTCTTTAAGATATGAAATAATAGTATCATTATCTTTTTCTACTTTTCCTTCAACTACTGCCACATAAGTTCTTTCAAGAACCATATCCTGCCAATTTGTCTGAAGAATCTGTTGAATTTCTTCTGTTTTTGCAAAAATCATAACTCCTGATGTTTCTCTATCCAATCTGTGAACAATAAACAACTTTTCAAGAGGATTTCTTGACTTAACATAATTTTTAACCATGTTATAAGCTGTTTTATCTCTTTCTTTATTTGTAGCTATTGAAAGTATCCCTGAAGCTTTTTCTACTGCAATAAGATATTCATCTTCATATACTACTTTAATTCCTTTCATGTCCTTATCTGAAAGTCTTGATTCAGTTATCATGACTTCTTGCCCAGGACTTAGAGGATGATTAAATTGAGATATTGCTGCTCCGTCAACTAATACTTGTTTATTTTTTAAAAGTGACTTTATATTATTTCTATTTTTTTTTGGTAAACTTTCTATAAGAAACTTCATTAACTCATTTTGTTCTTTTACCTTAAATTTTAAATTTCCTTTTTCTTTCAATGTTCCTCCTGTAATTTTACTGATTCTAAAAGATTAGAATATATTAAGTTCATATATATCTGATAAATCTTTATATATTTCAACACCTATAATACTATTTCCTTGATTAGTTATAACTGGGCTGAAACTACATATTCCCATTCTTTTTGGAACCACTCCAAGTATTCCCCCGCTGACACCACTTTTTGCAGGAATACCAACACTGGTAGCAAAACTTCCTGAATGATCATACATTCCACAAGTAGTCATAAGCGCTATCATTATTTTGCATATTTTTGATGAAAGAACTCTTTCTCCTTTTAAATTTACTCCCCTTGAAGCAAGCACAAGACCAGCTTTAGCTAAATCACGAGTAGAAAGTGTTATAGAACAAGCCATTGTATAAAACGACAAATTCTCTTCAACATCATTTTCAAGAACACCTATACTTTTTAAAAGATATGATATGGCTCTGTTTTTATTAGCTGTTTTATATTCAGATTCGTATATATCTCTATCTATATCAATATCTTCTCTATCAGTAAAATTGCTTATAAATTTTTTTAATCTTTCTATTTTTTCTTCAGCATTTTTTCCTTTTATCATTGAAGCACTGGCAAGAGCTCCTGCATTAATAAAAGGATTAAATACCTTTTGATTTGTTTCCAGTCTTAAAGTAGAATTAAAAGGATCTCCTGTAGGTTCAACACTTATTTTACTAAATACTTCTTCTTCACTATTATCTATTAACGCAAGAGCTAAAAGAAATATTTTTGAAATACTTTGTATCGTAAATTTATAATTATAATTACCGATATTTATTTCTTCTTTTTCACTTGTAATTATACTTAATGCTTTAAGATTAGGATTTATTTTTGCAAGTTCTGGAATATATGATGCTAAATGCCCTTCACAGCAATCTCTTTCTTTATTGAAAATATCATATACTCTATTGTCAAAAAAATTTTTCTTCAACTACTCCTCCTTATTTTAAACTATATTAAGACTATGTTATTAATAATTCTATCATATTTAAAAGAATTTTTTTAGAATTATTTTCTAAATTTCAGCAATAGTACAAGAAAAGGAAGAGCTTTTATATCTAAACTTTGATTTTTATTAAAGTAAAATTTTTATAAAAAAAACAACACAGCCTATAATGTTCATTAAATTTTAATGTAAAATCCTACTGTAAAAAAATCATGCCCTAAAATTGTATGTTATCGTAAATAAAAAAGTCGCTAAACGAAATAGCGACTTTTAAGTTCAAATTTAATTATCTTTGATATTTTACATTTCCATTTACGATGGTCATGTCCACATTATAACTGTCATCAAGAACAGCAAAGTCTGCATCTTTTCCTACTTCAATAACACCAGCATTTAATCCAAATTCTTTTGCTACATTTGTACTTGTTAATTTTACTGCTTCATAAACAGGATATCCAAGCTCTATTACATGTCTAAATGCTTTATCAAGAGTAAGAACACTTCCTGCAAGAGAGTCATTTGATTTTAATCTTGCTTCTCCATCTTTAACATAAACATCAAGTTCACCTAATTTGTAATCTCCATTAGGAAGACCTGTTGCTGCCATTGCATCTGTTATACATACAACTTTATCAGTTCCTTTTGCTTTTATCATAAGTCTTACTATTTCTGGATGAATATGAACTTTATCAAAAATAACTTCTGCATTTATTTTATCACTTATAAGAGCAGCACCTGCAACACCAGGTTCTCTATGGTTTATTCCTCTCATTCCATTAAATGTATGAGTAGAGTGAGAAAGACCTGCTTCTACAGCCTTCATTACATCGTTAAATTTAGCTGCAGAGTGACCTACAGAAATAATTACACCATTTTCTTTTAAAAATTTAACTGTCTGAATAGATTGTTCTGTATGCGGAGATAAAGACATAAGTTTTACTAATCCAGGTTTTACATCAAGATATTCTTTTATCTCTTTTTCAGCTGCTGGTTTCATATATTTTTCATTTTGAGCACCTTTATACTCAACATCAAAATACGGTCCTTCCATGTGAACTCCAAATATTGTAGCTCCATCTAATTCTTTATTTTGAAGTTCTCCTGCTATTCTTAAAACATTTAAAAGTTCTTCTTTTGAACTTGTAAGTGTTGTTGCAAGAAATTTTGTTGTTCCTTTAGTGACTATATATGAAGATATAGTTCTTAAAGCCTCTTCTGTTCCATCCATAGCATCTGCACCATTTGAACCATGAATATGTACATCTATAAATCCTGGAATAAGATATTTTCCATTAAGGTCAATTGTATTTTCAATTTCAAGAGTTTCGGCCTTTACTGGACTCTTTTTTTCAATAATGTCTCTTATAATGCCATCAGCAACAAGAACATCACCTTCAATTACTCTGTCTTTTAAAACTATTTTAGCATTTTTTAAAAGTAATTCTTTCATGGATTGTCTCCTTTATTATTAAAATATATTTATTGTGTTTTTTTATAATTATATTATAAAATATTTTATAGAATATTACAACTTATTTTGCATTTAAAATACAAGTTTTAATTACATAAATGAATTTTTCTTTCATGTATTTAAAACATCTTTACATATAAAATATATATTTTATAAAAGATATAGTTTGTAAAAT
>NZ_JADYUD010000009.1 GCF_021531595.1 Fusobacterium perfoetens | reverse complement strand
TTCTGTTGTTAATGTCCTTAGTTATTTGCTTTGTCCTGTTTCTCACGGACAAGATGTATAATACCACAATATCTGAAATCCGTCAACAACTTTTTTGAAAAAATATTAAAAAATTTTATTTTATTTTTACAAAATTTAAACTATCCCTTATAAATCAGCGTCTAATTAAATTAGAATATTTTTTATTTTTTTAAAATTTTATTTTCTAAAAAATAAAAAACAGGCACCATATAAGCCGGGTTTTGTATGTGCTAATCATTTATCTAGACTTTTAATTACTTAAAAGTTCAAGCAACTTACCCTGAAAGCTGGACGAGCAGCCCTTAACCTTTCCAATTTAGTCTTGCTCCAGAGGGGGTTTACCAAGCTTCTTTAGTTTCCTAAAGAACTGGTGGTCTCTTACACCACCTTTTCACCCTTACCCTTTAAAAGGGCGGTCTATTTTCTGTGGCACTTTCCTTAAAATTTCTCTCAGCAGCCGTTAGCTGCCCTCTTGCTCTACGGAGCCCGGACTTTCCTCTTGATATATTCAAGCGATTAACTATGGTACCTGTTATTATTTAATTTTTTCTTTTACATACCCAAATATCATATCACAAACTTTTAATAATTTCTATGGATTTCTTGAAAAAACTCTTCTAAAAAATCCTTTTTTTGTTTCGCCACTATCTTCAGGGAAATTCTGTCCATCTCCCTCTTCTGATTTATCTTCAAGTGGAATCAATGTACTTATCTGTTCTAAAAGAGCCGTTGTATATGCTGCATAATTTTTTTCAAAAAGCTGCTCTTTCAATGAATCAAGTACAAGGTCTATTTCTTGTGCCTTATCTCCCATTTTTAAATCTTCTGTAAATTTCAATTCTGTTACAACTATATCTTTTCCTATTTTTTGATATGTTATTATAAAAGTTTTCTGTGGATTCTCAAGCTGAAAACTCTCTTCTCCTATAACTGTATTAAGATAAACTTTTATTTCTTTTTCTTTTTCAACTTTTGCTATTGCTGTATTGATAGTAGCTGCTTCCTCTTCTGAAAACAATCCTATATTATCTTTAAGTTCTCCAAAAGAAAGACAACTTACAGCCATAAAAAACGCAAATATTATCTTTTTCATATAAACTCCTTAATATTATATATATTTCATTGCAGGTTCATCATTAAATACATAATACTCTATTCCTGAAAAATTTTCCAAAATATCCCCTATTATCATATGAAAAAAATGCTCACTTTCATAATGTCCTACATCAAGAATATACATTCCATCTTCTTGTGCATCAAGAGCTTCATGGTATTTTAAATCTCCTGTTATAAGAATATCAGCTCCCATTCTTTTCGCTTTTTTCCAATAACTGCTTCCTGTTCCATTAACAACAGCCACTTTCTTTATTTCAGCATTTTCTATATCATAACCAGCTACTTTTACATTTTCAAGATTCAAATTTTCTTTAATTTTCTTTATAAACTCCGTAAGTTTTTCTTTTTTAGGCAGAGAATAAATTCTTCCTATACCTTTTTCAATATATTTATTATCAAGTTCATAAATATATATATTATCAACCGATAACTTTCTTTTAAAATTTTCTACTGCACTATATACTTCTTGTTTTTTTCCTACAAATATAATTTTATTTCCATTTTCTGTTTTTTCAATCTTAAAATCTATTTTTTCATTTTTTAGTTTATCTTCTACAAATTCTGAACTTATATAAATTTCACCTTTATATAAATTTTCTTTTACAGGATCTATGATTTTCCCTTTATTAAACCCTAATTTCTCTCCAACAAAATCATTAAGCCCAAACTCAGAAGAATCCAAGTTAGTATGAAGAGAATAAACTGCAATCTTATTTTCAATCAATTTTAAAATTTTATCCCCTATAACTGTATCGTTGTTAATCTCTTTTAAAGGAGAAAATATAAAAGGATGGTGAGAAATAATAAGATCCACTTTATTCTCTACAGCTTTTTCCACTGCTTTTACAGTTACATCAAGAGAAATTTGAATATTTTTAATTTCACTTTCTCTATTTCCAATTAACAGTCCCACATTATCCCAGCTTTCTGCATTCTGTCTTGGAAACTTTTCTTCAAGTCTGCTTATAATTTCACTTAGTTTCATATTACAAACATTCTTCCTCCTATACTTGAAATTTTTCCTAAAGCATTATAAAATGCAGCCTCTCCTGTATCTTTCACAAGAGAAAGTTCTTTTTCTATATCTAATATTGAATATCTTTTTTCCTTACCAAGTCCAAAATAAAGCTCTATTATTTTTATTTCTTTTTCTCCAAGTTTAAAAGGAACATCATCTATTGTTGTTCTCTCTACAGCTTTTATTTTTTTATCTTTTTCCTCTTCTGTTATTTCAACTTCATCCATATGAGTTTTAGTCATATAATAAAGAAATTCTGTTTTTGTCTGTTCAAATTTATCTTCAACAGCTACTGCCATTTCTTTTCCTATCCATAAAGAAACATATTTTTTAAAATTTCCTGCATCATATGTATAATTATTAATTGCCTTAATTATACCCATTGTTCCTTCTTGAACAAGCTCTATATATTCAACTCCCTGTCTACAAAAATAAAGACCTATTCTTGCTGCTTCTGGAAGATTATCTAAAACTATTTTCTCTCTTACATTTTCATCATCAAGATTTTCTAAAAGTTCTTCTCTTTCATCATCACTCATTTCTTCTGTAAGATTTATCTCTTCTAAATAACTTAAAGCTGTATCCTCTGAAAGTTCATCTTCATCAAAAGATACTTTTGATAAAAATTCATTTTCTCTTTCTAATTCAAGAGTAAAATCAGGATTTTCTCTTAAAAATTCTGCAAAATCATTATCATCTCTATACTTCTCTGTTACCATTTTTTCAAAGTTTTCTAATGTCATTGTATCTCCTTTTTTATTATAAAATCTTTGTTATTAAGAAAAATAGGAGCTTTTTTTCGCTCCTATTCTTTTATGTCTTTATTTTTGTTTGAAATCTTCAAGTTTCTTTCTTCTGCTTGGATGTCTAAGTTTTCTAAGAGCTTTCACTTCTATCTGTCTTATTCTTTCTCTTGTTACTTTAAAAATCTTTCCTACTTCTTCAAGTGTCTTAGGTGCTCCGTCATCAAGACCATATCTATATCTAAGAACTTGTTTTTCTCTGTTGTTTAAAGTATCAAGAACTTCATCAAGTTGTTCTCTTAAAAGAACTCTGTTAGTAAGTTCATAAGGATTTAACATTTTATTATCCTCTACGAAATCTCCTAATTCACTATCCTCTTCACTTCCTACAGGAGTTTCAAGAGAGATAGGATCTTGGTTCATTTCCTGAATAGCTTTTACTTTTTCAACTTCCATTCCAAGTCTTTTTGCAAGAACTTCTGCTGTTGCATCTCTTCCTGTTTCTTGAAGATAAATTCTTGCTTCTTTTTTAATTTTATTTATTGTCTCTATCATGTGAACAGGAATTCTTATAGTTCTTCCTTGATCTGCTATTGCTCTTGTTATAGCTTGTCTTATCCACCAAGTTGCATAAGTAGAAAACTTATATCCTTTTGTATATTCAAATTTTTCTACTGCTTTCATAAGACCAATATTTCCTTCCTGAATTAAATCAAGAAGTTTAAGACCTCTATTAGTATGTTTTTTAGCAATACTTACAACAAGTCTTAAGTTTGCTTCTACAAGTTGTTTTGCTGCAAACTCATCACCTTCATAAGCCCTTTTTGCATATTCTAATTCTTCATTATGATTTAAAAGAGGAATCTGTCCAATTTCTCTAAGATACATTTTTATAGGTTCGTCTACACCCATATCTCCTGATATATTAAGAAGCTCATCATCAAGAAGTTCATCTCTTGAAATTTCTTCAATTGAATCTATATCCATGTCATCTTCATCAAGATCTAAATCATCAAAATCTCCAAAATCATCTTCGTCATCATCTATAAATGATTTTTTTGAAAATTCTTCATATTTTTTTTCATCAAATTCATCATCCAAATCTTTTTTTAAGTCTTCTTCTTTTACAATATCTATACCTTGGTCTATCATACCTTCTATAAGGTATTCTATTTTGTCAACAGGAAGTTCATCTTTTAATTCTCTGTTTATTTCTTCGTATGTTATCGTTTTCTCTTGTATAGCTTTACGAAGTAATCCTAAAACTTTTTCATTTTTAATAAACTCCTTCATCAATGAAGCGCCTCCTCTATAATATATTATTTCCTAATAAAATATTTTTAAACTTTTCATACTTTTCTAAAATTTCATTAAAACTTAAGTCAAAATAAAGTTCTTCTTCTATCTTTTTAAGTTTTAAATACACCATTATATTTCCTCTTGCTTCCTGTGCTGATTTTAATTCCTTTCTGAACCATGACACAAAAATTTCTTTTAAATCTGTTTCTCTTTTTTTCATGTCACTATAATCTGTTATTGAATACATATTCAGCATAAAAATTTTTTCAGCTTCTGCCTGAGAAAATATCCCTGAATTTAAATATTCTTTCAGAGATTTTCCACTCATATCCTCTATATTTGCTTCCTTCATTTTTTTGAAAAAATCAAACATTTTTCTGCACAGAGGAGTCTCAGCATTTTTATCTTTAAAGTACTCATAATAATCTATATTTGCTAGTATGAGTTCTATTGTTATATCTTCAAGAGTATTGGCCGCTACATTTTTATCTTTTTGTTCTCTTTCTTCGTAATATGTAGAAGACTTCATCTCTCTGTAATTATTATTGTCTATAAGTATATTTTGAAGTATTGATTTATCTATATTAACAGCTTTTGATAATTTATCAAGATAGAGAGTTTTTTCAAGATCTGATTCTACATTCTGAAAAAATTCCTTAAATCTTTCTATGAATTTTTGCTTTGACATTATATTTGATAAATCATATTCTTTTGAATACATTTCATAAAGAAAGTCAAAAATTTCAAGAGAGTTTTTTACTGCTTTCAGAAACTCTTCTTTACCATATTTCTTTAAAAATTCGTCAGGATCTTTTGCATTTTGAAAGTTCAGCACTCTTATATTAAAGCCTAAATTTTTAAGAATAAAGGCTGTTTTTTCTGTAGCACTTTGTCCTGCTTTATCCATATCAAGAGACAATATGACATTATTAGTATAACGCTTTAAAAGCTGTCCCTGTTCTAAAGTAAAAGCCGTTCCTAAGGATGCAAGAGCAACATCAAAACCATAGAGATGAGCTGATAATACATCCATATATCCTTCCATAAGAAGCGAGTAATTCTTTTTTCTAAGAATATTCCCTTTTTCCTTTATTCCATAAAGATTTTTTCCTTTTTTAAATATTGGAGTATCTGGAGAGTTTATATATTTAGGAATTTCTTTGTTATTTTCTAAAGTTCTTCCACCAAAAGCAATGATGCTTCCCTGAGGGGAATAAATAGGAAACATTATTCTGTTTCTAAAAGCATCATATATTCCTTTATCCCCTTCTTTTGCTAGTCCTAAAGAAAGAATATCCTCTTTATTAAATCCTTTCACTACAAGATAATCATAAAGTTCATTCCAACTATTTGGAGCAAAACCAAGTTCATTTTCTCTTATAAATTTAGGATTAACTCCTCTTCCTGCAAGATATTCCAAGGCTCCTCTTCCTTCATTTTCAAAAATTTTATCTTGAAAAAATCTGTGAGCCTCATTCATTATTCTATAATATTTATCATTTTCCTTTTCTTGCCTGCTATTTATTCTATATGCTCTTAAAGGAATATTATATTTTTTAGCAAGCTGTTCAGCTGCTTCTTCAAAAGGTATTTTATAATATTCTGAATAAAATTTCACAGGATTCCCACCTGCTCCGCAAGAAAAACATTTACATATGTTTTTGCTCGGACTAACCGAAAAAGAAGGAGTAGTATCCTGATGAAAAGGACAAAGACCTTTGTAGTTTGCTCCAGATTTTTTCAGCTCAACTACTTCTCCAACCACTTCTTCTATTTTTAACTGGTTTATTAAATTGTCAATATCTTCCGATCTATATTTCATCAGGTTCTCCAATACATAAAGTGAAAAACTTATATGATATTTTTCCACTATTAAGTATAGTACATTTTTTTTCAATAAGCAAATTTTATTATATCTCTGGCAAAAAAAAGGATAGAAAATCTATCCTTTTTCTTTTTAAATATTTTTAATAAAAAGAATTTAATTTTTTAAAATCCCCTTATTTATTAACATATTTCTTGAAAAATCATCAGCAGGATACCATCCATTTTCTAAAAGCCTGCTTGTATAAAATTTATTATATAGAAAGGCTAGTATAATATTTGCTATTCCACAGCTTGCAAATCCTAAAAGTAGCATTATAACAAGCCATAACCAGTCTCCTCTAAATAATGGAACGAAGAATCCAAAGAAAAATGTAGTCCAACTGAATCCTACAAATCCTTTTTTAATTAAATCTCCTTTTTGTAAATTTATTTCTACTGCCATCTTTCCCTCCAAGTTGACAAACTATATTTTTACTTTATTTTTCAAATACAGAATTTAGTTTTTCAAGAGATTTTTGATTTACATATTCATTTATTACTCTGTCTTTCACTTGAGAAAATTCAGCTGATTGATATTTGTTTTCTCTTGTTTTTTGGAATAAGAATATGTTGTCACCAGATTTTAAAACTTCTACCTTTTGAAGAGGAGCTTTATAAATAGCTTTTGCAAGCTCTTCATTGAATCCTATTCCAGGAATATAACCTGTTTCACTTATATTTTCAAATAAACTTCCTCCTGTATATTTATCTCTAGGAAGATCTTTAAAACTTATTTCTCCTGAAGAAATTTTTTCTCCTGCACTCTGAACTTCTTTCAATGTTTCATTCATAGTAGTATCAGATACTTTATAAGCTACAAGAATATGACTTGCTTTTACTTTATCCTCTGCTTCATTTTTATCTGTTACATATATTATATGTTGACCAAAATCTGTTCCTACTATTTCAGGATAGATTTCTCCTTTTTTTCCACTGAAAGCTGCTTTTTCAAATTCAGGAACCATTTGACCTTTACCAAACCAATCAAGATCTCCTCCTCTTGAAGCACTAGGACAATCTGATTCAGATTTTGCTTTAGCTGCAAAATTTTCTGTTGTTACAGTTTTCATAATTTTTTCTGCTTTAGCTTTAGCTGCATCTTTATCTGCCTGAGAAGGTTCAGGTTTTAAAACTGCTATATAGGCATCTGCTGAAGGATATACATCATATTTAGCTTTATTTTCTTTAAAATATTTCATTAAGTCTTCATTTGTATATTTTACTTGTGATTTAAATTTCTCAGCAAGCCCTTCATAAGCATCTTCAACTCTTATTAAAACAGGAAGTTCTTCATCTGTTTCTACATTATATTCCTTAGCTTTATTAAGTATTTTAGCCTGATATGATAATGCCTGATCTATTTGAGCTGCTGCATCTTCAGGTTTTACCCCTCCTGCAAGGAATTGCACATACACTTTACTGTAATCTACATTTGTGAAATCCACACCATCTTTTGTAGTCTGAACTTTTTCTTCAAATCCTACAAACTGATCTCTTATATCATCAAGTTTCATATTTTTTTTCATTCTTTGAAGTTCTTTATAAAACTCTCTGTTTCCTTCTGTCTGCATTAAAGATTTTTTTAATCCATCTTTTATAGTTTCAAAATCTGCTCCTGAAAACATAGTATACTTATTTTCATTATACATTTTTAAAACATCTTCATCACTTACTTTAGCATTCTCTGCAAACATTTCTAAAACTTTCATTCTTTTTAGTGATCTTTCAATCTCTTTTTTAAAAGAAGCTTTAGTATATCCTTGAGCCTGAAGCATTCTTTTAAACTGTTCCTTATCTTTTACTCTGTTTTCTATAGCTTCGTATTCTTTATTTACATCTGAACCTGATACTTTAATTTTCAAGTTATCAGCCATTTGTTGAACAAGCTCGTCTTCTACTGCCTGATCCACTGCTAAAGTTTCTATGATTTTATCATCTCCTCTGTTTTGAAGATTTGCTGAAATCATATTTTTTGCTCTTGCTATATTAACTGCATCAACTTTTTCTCCATTTACTTTAAAAGCATAATTTTTCATTGAAAGCTGAGATGACATTGAGTAGTATGCAGCTATTAATGATGATAAAGCAAATGCTAATGTAATAACTATTACAATAGGCTTCATTTTACTTCTGAATTTTCTGATTGCCATGGAAGTTTCTCTCCTTAATTATTTTTATTTGTCATCTAATTTGTATTTTCTTATTTTTTCGTATAATGTTGTTCTTCCTATTCCAAGTATTTTAGCTGTTTCTTGTTTATTCCATCTAGTTCTTTGAAGAGCCATAGCAATAACAACTCTTTCAACATCATCAAGACTGAATATTTCTTTTTCAAGAATATCTTTTAAAGGTCCTAATCCTATAACAGTTTTATTTTCAACTGTATCTGATTTCATTTTTATTTCAAGAGGAAGATTTTCCACTCCAATAATTTTTTCATCAGATAAAATTATCATTCTTTCAAGCATATTTCTTAATTCTCTTATATTTCCAGGGAATGAATATTCCATTAAATATTTCATAACTTCACCTGAAAGAACTGGAATAGGTCTGTTAAGATCTTTTGCTATTCCATTTATAAAATAGTTAGAAAGTAAAGGAATATCTTCTTTTCTTTCTCTTAAAGGTGGAACTTCTACTTTAAATCCAGTTAATCTATGGTATAAATCTTTTCTGAATTTTCCTTTTTCTATTTCATCTCTTAAGTCTTTGTCAGTAGAAACAATAAATCTTACATCTACTCTTTTTGCTCTTGTTCCTCCAACTCTTTTATACTCACCATACTCTATAACTCTTAAAATTTTAGTTTGAATTTTAATATCTATTCCAGCAATTTCATCTAAGAATAGAGTTCCTCCATCTATTTCCTCAAGAATACCTTTTTTACTTGAAATTGCTCCTGGGAAAGCTCCTCTTTCATAACCAAAAAGTTCTCTTTCAAGAGTTTCACTTGTCATTGTTCCACAGTTCATAGTAACATAATCTTTCTTTCTTCTGTCACTTTTTCTGTAAATCTCTCTTGCTACAAGAGTTTTTCCAACTCCTCCCTCACCTGTAATTAATATAGGAAGATCTGTTGAAGCAATTTTATCTATTTTAGATTTAACTTCTTTTATTTTTATAGACTGCCCTACAATTTCCTTTTGTTCTTCAAGCTCAGTTACTTTTTCTTTTAATTTTTTATATTTTTTTATAGTTTCAACATTTACAAGAGCAGGCTTAATTAATTTTACAATAGCCTCTCCGTTTATTGGTTTTACAGCATAGCTATAAATTCCTGCTTTATCAAGTTCTTCAAGAACTTCATCTGTTTCTTCATCAATTAATCCAATAGTAACAAATTCTTTCCCCACACCATTTAATTTTTTCTTAGCATCTGAGAAATTAAACCATGTTAAATACTGATCTAATATTACAACATCAAAGTCACTTTCTCTAAGCATATCAAGTCCATCTAAAAGATTATTGAAAGTTATAACTTCATAATACTTTAACAGTTCTTTTCTAAGCTCTTTTAATACCTCTTTTCTTTCTGAAATAGCCAAAATCGATTTTTTCATCTCGACCTCCTATATTAAATTTAATTTTTATACACAATTTTACTTTCTATACTATTTGTATTATAATAGATATTCTGTATTTTTTCAATACTTTTTTCATTTTTCTGTACTATTTTTATAAGTTTTTGATTTTTTAGTGAACTCTCATTCTGCTAAAATAAGACACCTATAAGAGTTCTATCTTCCAGCAAGGTTAAAAAAATCATTTGTAGTAATAAAAATAATCAAAATGAATAATATAAGTATTCCTACCTTGTGAACTGTTTCTTCAACCTTTTTATTAACTTTTATACCAAACATTTCAAGTATAACAAAAATTATTCTTCCTCCATCTAAAGCAGGAAAAGGTAGAAGATTAAATATCCCAACATTTATTGATAAAACAGCCATTATCCATATTATAGAAAAAACTCCCTGCTCACTGGCTTCTCCTACAATATTTACTATTCCTATAGGCCCACTTATATCATTTCTGCTTACTTTTCCTGAGACAATCATTTTAAAACTATTAAGTATTTCTTTAAAAATATTTACAAATCCTCTTGCACTTAGCTTAAGACTTTCTCCTATACCTAATTTTTCTATTTTATAGTCTGGTAAAATTCCAAGATAATAATTCCCATCTGACCCTTGATTAAGTTTTGCCTCAAGAGTTTCTTCTTTATTATCTCTTTCTACTATAACTATTTTTGGTTTTTCTTTATCTTCTAATTTTGAAATTATTCCTCTTATTTCTGACCATTTCTCAACTTTATAGTCTTCTATTTTAAGGATTTTATCCCCTTTTTTAAATGTATTTTGAGAAGCTTCTGAAACAGCACCTATTACAGGATTTGGATTAAGAACTACCTCTCCCTGACTTATTGTCATTCCAAAAACAATCATATAAGCTAAAAGAAAGTTCATAAAAACTCCTGCAAATAAGACAACAAATCTTACAAAAGGATTTCTTTTGTTAAATCCTCCTTCAATATCGTCATCAGGTTCCATTCCTTCTATATTAACAAATCCTCCTATTGGAATAGATCTAAATGCATACTTAGTTTCTTTTCCTTCATAAGTATAAACTTCTGGCCCCATTCCTACAGCAAATTCTGAAACAGGTATTTTAAAAAATTTGGCACTTAAAAAATGCCCAAGTTCATGAATCATTATTATTATTCCCAGCACAAGCAGGGAAATCAGTATCTTCATTTATCCTCCAAAAACTTCATTTTTTACAATATTAAAAATATCATCTGATATTTCTTCTATAGTTTTAAGTTTTCCATCTTTTACACATAAAATTTCTGTCCAACCTTCAGACTTTGCAATTTCACACGCATTAATATATGACTTCTTCATATATTCTTTATCTTTTTCATGTATGTCTTTCTTCATTTCTCCTGTAATTTTATTTTCCCTATTTTTCATAAGTTCTTGAGCAAACTCAAAAGGCATATTAATAAAAAGAATCATATCTGGTTTTGGAATTTCCATTTTATTAAATTCTAAATCTACAAGCCATTTCATATAATTTTCTTTTTCTTCTTGACTATCTATTTTAGAACCTTGATGAATCATATTTGACTGAGTATATCTATCTGTTATAACTATTCCTCCAGATTTATAAAAATTTTCCCAATCTTTTTTATATGATGCATATCTGTCTATAGCATACATTGCAGAAGCAGGATATGGATTTACACTTAATGCAGATGATCCAAATTCTCCTGCAAGATACATTTTTACAGGAGCACATGCTGGACTTTCATAGTTTGGAAAAGTTATTTTCATAACATTCATTCCCTCTGCAGCCAGTCTTTCATATAATTTTTTAGTCTGTGTTTCCTTACCACTGGAATCTGTTCCTTCTATAACGATTAGTTTTCCCATTCTTTTTACCTCTCTGTTACTTTCCATATTTTTCATAAACCCAGTTTCTTGTATTCTGATCTGCTTTTAAAATTGTTTCTAGATCTTTTACTTCTTCAGGAATATGATTCTCCATAGCTTTTTCAATAATATCATATATCTCTAAGAATTTTATCTTTTCCTTCATAAAAAGCTCTACTGCAACTTCATTGGCAGCATTAAAAACAGCTGTCATTGTCCCTCCAATTTTTCCTGCTTTATAAGCAAGAGGAAGTCCTTTAAAAGTTTCCATATCAGGTTCTTCAAAAGTAAGTGCTCCTACTCTCATTAAATCAAGAACATCAAGAGCTTTACTTTCTTCTCTTTCTGGGTAAGTAAATGCAAGCTGTATAGGAAGTTTCATGTCTGTAGCTCCAAGTTGTGCTATCATTGCATTATCATTATATTCTACAAGAGAATGAACAATACTCTGAGGATGAACTGCTACTTTTATTCTGTCATAATCTATTCCAAAAAGTTCATGGGCTTCTATAACTTCAAGACCTTTGTTTACAAGAGTTGATGAATCTATTGTTATTTTTTTACCCATTGACCATTTAGGATGTTTTAATGCATCAGCCACTGTTATATCTTTAAGTTCTTCTCTCTTTTTACCTCTAAAAGAACCACCACTGGCTGTTATAATAAGATTTTTTACATCTTTTCTCTTTCCAGCAGAAAGAGATTGGAAAAGTGCTGAATGCTCACTGTCCACAGGAATAATTTCTGCTTTTGGATATTCTTTAAGAAGTTTTCTTATATAAACTCCTCCTGCAACCATCGTCTCTTTATTAGCAAGAGCTATACGCTTTCCTTTTTTTATAGCTTCAACTGTAGCTTCTATTCCTATAACTCCACTTACTGCTGTAAGAATTATATCTGTTTCTTCCAGCTGGCCTAATTGTTTAAGACCTTCTCTTCCCAAAAATAACTTTATTTCAGGAAATTTTTCTTTTATTGCTTTAAATCCTTCTTCTGTTCCTATTGATACATATTTCGGATTAAATTCTTCTATCTGCTCAATTATAAGCTTATAATTTGTATGACCACTCAGTGCAACTACATTAAATTCATCTCTTTTTTGTCTTATGACTTCAAGAGCATTTGTTCCTATGCTCCCTGTTGACCCTAATATAGTTATATTTTTCATATTTAAAACTACTTCCCTTCAAAAAACTATTAATAAACAAATATTTTTAAAATATAATAAACTGTAGGAACGACAAATATCATACTATCAAATCTGTCTAAAATTCCCCCGTGTTCTCCTAGTATTCTTCCTGAATCTTTTATTTTAAACTCTCTTTTAAACATAGATTCTGCAAGATCCCCAATTTGTGCAACAATACTTACAAGAAAACCTAAAACAGCAACAATAAAATAATTTTCAGACAGAAGTTTAAACTTCATATTTATAAGACATATTGCTGCTATTGTAAAAACTATAGCTCCTATTGCGCCTTCTTTTGATTTTTTAGGGCTTATTATACTAAATCCCTCTTTAAAGAATTTTCTTCCTATATTTATTCCTACAAAATACGCAGCACTGTCACATACCCATACCATTACCTGAACAGCTATAAGCCATTTTCCTCCATCAGGAAGATAAGTCAGTAATATAATATGACTGAATAATACAGATATATAAGCAACACCTAAAGCTGTTACTCCTATATCAATACTTGCATTTTCTACTTTATTTTCAAAAATTCTTATCCCCATAGTGCATATGATAAGGGCTGTAAGAGGTAAAAGTATAAAAACATCCATTTTTAAAGGATCTGAAAAATAAATAAGATTTGGTATTACAAGACCTGCACATATTCCTAATTTTGAAAAAGGTTTTTGTCCTGCAAGTTCTGACATCTTATAAAATTCATACAATCCTATACCTATCACTGCATTAGTAAAAACAAGAAGAGGAATTCCTCCGCTGTAATACACATACATCAAAACTGGTATTCCTACCAATGCTACTAGTATTCTATTTAACATCTAATCTTCCTCCAAATCTTCTTTCTCTTTTACTATAACTTAAAAGAGCTTTATCCATCTCTTCTTCATCAAAATCAGGCCAATATTTATCTGTGATATATATTTCAGAATATGCTATCTGCCAAAGCAGGAAATTTGAAATTCTAAATTCTCCACTTGTTCTTATTACCAAGTCAGGATCAGGAATATCATTATAAAGATATTTTGAAAACTCTTCTTCTGTTACAGAAGCTTTTCCATCTTTTAAAATTTTATTTACTGCATCTATTATCTCTGCCCTTCCACCATAATTAAAAGCTATGTTAAGAGTCATTTCATAGTCTTTTGAAGTCACTTCTTCAAGTTCCTTTATAGCTTCCATTAAAGATGGGTTTACTCCTTCTTCTCTTCCTGAAACCATAAATCTTATTTTATTTTTTAAAAGATTTTCTCTTTCTGATTTTATATAACTTTTAAAAAGAAACATAAGAGCATCCACTTCTTCCTGTGATCTTTTCCAATTTTCAGTAGAAAAAGCATAGACAGTTAAATAAGTCACACCTATTTTATTACAATATTCCATTAATTTTCTTAAAGTATTTGCTCCTGCCTTATGTCCAAAAACTCTTGGCTTATTTTGATTTTTTGCCCATCTTCCATTACCATCCATTATAATGGCAATATGATTGGGAACATTTAGTATTTTTTCCAAGCTATCACCTCACTTAATCTACTAAATTCTATCATAATATGCTCTTTTTTTCCATAACTAAAAAAAGTGTACTGATATTTTATATTTATTAAAAAATTTTTTAGTTTTTATAATTTTATAACATTTCTTATAAATATAAAAAGGCGGCTGTTTCGCCGCCCGTTTATTCTAACTTAAATTTTTCAACTATTTAGAAAGGTTGTAGAATACATCCATTCCTTTGTATTGAGCCATATCTCCTAATTCTTCTTCAATTCTTAATAATTGGTTATATTTAGCCATTCTGTCAGTTCTTGAAGTTGAACCAGTTTTGATTTGTCCTGCATTTGTTGCAACAGCTATGTCAGCTATTGTAGCATCTTCAGTTTCTCCAGATCTATGAGAAACAACTGCAGTCATTCCAGCTCTCTTAGCCATTTCAATAGCATCTAAAGTTTCAGTTAAAGATCCTATTTGGTTAAGTTTGATTAAGATTGAGTTAGCTGCTTTTAATTCAATTCCTTTTTTAAGTCTTTCAGTATTAGTTACGAATAAGTCGTCTCCAACTAATTGAACTTTATCTCCAAGTCTAGCTGTTAATAATTGCCAACCAGCCCAGTCGTCTTCTCCTAATCCATCTTCTATTGATTTGATTGGATATTTTTCTACAAGTCCTGCATACCATTCAACCATTTCTTCAGAAGTTCTAGTAACTCCTCCTTCTCTTTCAAAATGGTATTCAAATTTTCCAGGTGCTACTTCTTTACAGAATTCACTTGATGCAGCATCCATTGCGAAAGTGATGTCTTTTCCTGGTTCATATCCAGCTTTTTTGATAGCTTCAACCATAAGGTCTAAAGCTCCTTCTGTTCCATTTATTTTAGCAGGAGCATATCCACCTTCGTTTCCTACATTAGTAGAGTCTCCGTTTGCTTTTAATAATTTTCCTAAGTGGTGGAATACTTCACAACCCATTCTCATAGCTTCCATGAAGTTAGAAGCTCCAACTGGTTGAATCATGAACTCTTGCACATCAACTGCAGAGTCAGCATGAGATCCTCCGTTTAGAATGTTCATCATAGGTAGAGGTAATTCAGTAGTATTTACTCCTCCTAAGTATTTGTATAATGGCATTCCTAAAGCTTCTGCTGCAGCTTTAGCTACTGCAAGAGAAACACCTAATATAGCGTTTGCTCCTAATCTTCCTTTATTTGGAGTTCCGTCTAAAGCGATCATAGTTTTATCTATTCTTACTTGATCTAAAGCATCCATTCCTAAGATAGCTTCTTTGATTTCAGTGTTAACATTTTTAACTGCTGTTAAAACACCTTTTCCTAAGTATCTTGATTTATCGTTATCTCTTAATTCTACAGCTTCGTAAGCTCCAGTTGATGCTCCAGATGGAACAGCAGCTCTTCCTTTTGCTCCGCACTCTAATACTACATCAACTTCAACTGTAGGATTTCCTCTTGAGTCAAGTATTTCTCTAGCGATTACATCAATAATTCTTGTCATTGCCTTTTTCCTCCTCTTTGCCATCTCACAGATAGCAGATATATTTTTTAAAATATTATTATATTAATTATATTTTAACTTATTTCAAAGATTTATACTATTATATTTTTTTATTATTTTACTTTGATAACTTTCATTGTGTTAGTTGTTCCTTGAACATATACTTGTTCTCCACAAGTTACTACAATGATATCTCCGCTTTTTACTAATCCACTTGCTACAGCTTCTCTTTCAGCTTGTTTAAAGAAGCAGTCTAAACTTTCAGGTTTTTCAGCTACTACTGATGAAACTCCTCTGCTTAGTAATAATTGATTAGCTGTTGTTTGAGAGTTAGTTAATGCTAAGATTCTTGCTGTTGGGAAATATTTTCTTAAGCTTTTTGCAGCTCTTCCTGTTCCTGTTCCAACAACTATTAATTTTGCTTCAAGAGCTTCTGCAACATCTACTGTTCCTTTTGCCACAGCTTCTGTTATTGTAGATTCTTCATTTTCAAAATCTACATTTGTATAAATTAATGGATCTGTTTTTTCAGCTATTCTTGCCATTACTTTTACAGCTTCAACTGGATATTTTCCTTTTGCAGTTTCTCCAGAAAGCATTACAGCATCTGTACCATCTATGATTGCATTTGCAACATCATTAGCTTCTGCTCTTGTAGGTCTAGGGTTTTTAATCATTGAGTCAAGCATTTGTGTAGCTGTTATAACTGGTTTTCCAGCTGCATTACATTTTTCTATCATCATTTTTTGTGCAAATGGAACTTCTTCAACTGGAATTTCTACTCCAAGGTCTCCTCTTGCAACCATTACACCATCTGTAACTTCAAGAATAGAATCAAAGTTATTTAATCCTTCTTGATTTTCTATTTTAGAGATAATTTTTACATTTTCTCCACCATTTTCACATAATACTTTTCTTACTGCTAAAACATCTTCAGCTTTTCTGATGAATGATGCTGCAACAAAATCTATTCCTTGTTCGCATCCAAATTTAAGGTCATTTATATCTTTTTCAGCAAGAGCTGGTAAGTTTACAGAAACACCTGGTAAGTTTATACCTTTGTTTTCTCCTAAATCTCCATTATTTTTTACTATACATTTTACTTCTTTTCCAGAAACTTCTTTAACTTCCATAGCGATTAATCCATCATCTACTAAAACAGTATCTCCTGCTTTTAAGTCTGAAGTAAGTCCTTCGTAAGTAACAGCAACTATTTTATTATTTCCAATTACAGTTCTGTCAGTTGTAAATGTGAATTCTTGTCCAGCTACTAAAGAAACATCATTTCCACCTTCAAGTTTTATAGTTCTGATTTCAGGTCCTTTTGTATCAAGTAATATAGCTGCTCTCATTCCAGTTTCAGCCATAACTTCTCTTAAGTTGCTTATTCTTCTTCCATGTTCTTCATAATCTCCATGAGAGAAGTTTAATCTCATTACATTCATTCCTGCTTCAAGAAGTTGTTTTAATACTTCTTTAGATTCAGTTTTTGGTCCTATCGTACAAACAATTTTAGTCTTTTTCACACAATCACCTCAATAATTTATTAAAAATTTTTTACACAACAACATTCAAAATATATCAATCTTTATTTTTTCCACTGTTTAAATTTTAAACAATAAATCACATCTTGTCAATTTTCTTGCTGAACATTTTTTTATCTTTTTTGGTGTTAATCTTGAACAATTTTTGACACTTTTATATTTTTTCTTTTTTCTCTAATTTCTAGATTAAAAAATAAAAAAAATGAGAGTATTAAGTTTTACACTTTTCCTCTCATCTAAAAAATCAATTTTATTTTTTAAAGGTTTATTAAGCTACTGTTACTTTTACAGCTATAGGACCTTTTGCTCCTTCTTCTACTTCAAAAGTAACTGCTTGATTTTCTTCAAGACTTCTGAATCCTTCTCCTACTATTCCTGAAAAATGAACAAAATAGTCTTTTCCTTCTTCAGAAGTAATAAATCCAAATCCTTTTTCCTTATTAAACCATTTTACTGTACCTTTTAACATACTGCAAAAACCTCCAAGAATATTATCAAGTCGGTTCAGTTATAGTATAAAACATCTTTTTAACCGAACAGATAGTTTGATTATACTCCTAGTTTAAGATATATGCAACTGTTTTTTATTAAACAGTTGTTATTTCTTTTTCTTTTACTGCAAGAAGAGCATCTATATCTTTTATAGTTTTATCTGTTAATTTTTGAACTTCTTCTTCATATTTTTTTAATTCATCTTCTGTTATTTCTTCATCTTTTTGAACTCTTCTAAGAGCATTATTTATATCTTTTCTTATATTTCTTACTGCTACTTTTCCTTCTTCAGCTTCTTTTTTAGCAAGTTTTACATATTCTTTTCTTCTGTCTGCTGTAAGTTCAGGAACCATAAGTCTTATAACTCTTCCGTCATTGTTTGGAGTAAGACCTACATTTGAAGCCATTATAGCTTTTTCTATTGCAGGTATAACTGATTTATCCCACGGATCAATCACTAGAAGTCTAGGTTCTGGAGCTGATACTGTCCCAACTTGATTTAAAGACATTAAAGAACCATACTGCTCAACTTTTATTCCATCAAGCATAGCAACACTTGCTCTTCCTGCTCTGATAGCTGTAAACTTGTGTCTTGTAGCTTCAATTGCTTTCGCCATTTTGTCTTTACAATCGTTCATTAAAATTTCTACGCTCATGTTTTCCTCCTGAAAAAATTTTTTATATAACTTTTGTTCCGATACAGTTACATTCACCAAGAACTACTTTTTTAATATTTCCTTCTACCAGAGAATTAAATACAATAAGAGGCAGTTTATTGTCTCTGCAAAGAGAAATTGCTGCTGCGTCCATTACTTTAAGATTTTTATTTAAAACTTCACTGTATGTTACAGTGTTGTATTTTACTGCATCTGCATATTTTACAGGATCCTTATCATAAATACCATCAACTTTAGTTGCTTTTATTACTACATCAGCATTAATTTCAATAGCTCTTAATACTGCTGCTGTATCTGTTGTAAAGTATGGATTTCCTGTTCCTGCACCAAATATTACAACTCTTCCTT
Source organism: Fusobacterium perfoetens (assembly GCF_021531595.1). Taxonomy (NCBI): domain Bacteria; kingdom Fusobacteriati; phylum Fusobacteriota; class Fusobacteriia; order Fusobacteriales; family Fusobacteriaceae; genus Fusobacterium; species Fusobacterium perfoetens. The sequence goes on along the minus strand of NZ_JADYUD010000009.1, from coordinate 58,295 downwards.
TTTCTAAATGTCTTTCTGCTCTTCTTCTTATATAAGGCTCTGCAATTTGAGGCATTTCAATTGCAGTAAGAACTCTTGTAGGAACTCCTAATTTTTCTATTGAGTTCTGAAGTGCAAGAGAGTTTATAACAGTAGCAAGCATTCCCATATGATCTCCTGTTACTCTGTCCATTCCTTGAGCTTCTCCTGAAAGTCCTCTGAAAATGTTTCCTCCTCCTATAACTATACCAACTTCTACTCCCATATCAACTATTTCTTTGATTTGTTTTGCATAAGATGTTATAACTTCAGAAGATATTCCAAATTCTTGTTCTCCCATCAAAGCTTCTCCACTAAGTTTAAGTAATATTCTTTTATATACAGGTGTCATTTCTCCTCCTATTTTTTAATCCTAATTATTTTAAAAAAATAGGGATGCAGGCTGCATCCCCAATATTGTTCTTAGAAGTAACTATCCTTTGATTTGAGCTGCAACTTCTGCTGCGAAATCTTCTACTTTTTTCTCAATTCCGTCTCCAACTTTAAATCTTGTGAAAGAAAGAACTGTCATATCTCCAGCAAATTTAGCAACTGTTTCTTTATCTTCTGCTTTAACATAGATTTGATCTACTAAACAGTTTTCTTCATAGAATTTTCTCATTTTTCCAACAAGAATGTTTTCTATAATTTTAGCTGGTTTTCCTTCCATTTCTAATTGCTTTCTAGCAATTTCTTTTTCATGTTCTAAAACTTCTGGAGTAACTTCTGCTGAATTTAAGAAAGTAGGGTTCATAGCTGCAACATGCATAGCTATTCCTTTAGCTCTTTCTAATCTTTCAGGAGTCATTTCAGCTGACATTTCAACTATAACACCAAGTTTTCCTCCTAAGTGGTTATAAGTTGTAACGAATCCAGTTGTAGTAACTTTCTCCATTCTTCTGATATTCATATTTTCTCCTATTTTAGCAATAAGAGCGATTAATTTTTCTTCTACTGTAGAACCGTCAGCTAATTTAACAGCTTTTAATTCTTCTACTGTAGAAACTGGGCTTGTTAAAGCAGTTTCTACTAATAATTTTCCAAAGTTTTTGAATTCGTCATTTTTAGCAACGAAGTCTGTTTCAGCGTTGAATTCAATAACAACAGCTGTTTTATGATCTTCAGTTACACCGTCAAATACTAGACCTTCAGCTGCAACTCTTCCAGCTTTTTTAACAGCTTTTGCCATACCTTTTTCTCTTAGGTAGTCAATAGCTTTGTCAAAGTTTCCTTCATTTTCTTGAAGTGCCTTTTTACAATCCATCATTCCGGCACCAGTCATCTCTCTAAGTTCTTTTACCATCTTAGCTGTGATTTCCATCTATATATCCTCCTTATTTCCTTTAAGTTCAGGAATTATATTTATATTATTCTGCTGCTCCATTTTCAGCTACTTCTTCAGTAACTTCTGCTGTTTCGTCAACAACTTTTTCTTCAGCACCTTGTTTACCTTCAATAATAGCGTTAGCTACTAAAGTAGACATTAATTTTACTGATCTGATTGCGTCGTCGTTTGCAGGAATTGGGTAAGTAATTAAATCTGGATCTACATTAGTGTCGATCATAGCGATTACTGGAATTCCTAAGTGGTCAGCTTCTGCTACTGCTAAAGCTTCTTTCTTAACATCAACTACGAATAAAGCATCTGGGATTCTTGGCATATCTTGAATTCCTGATAAGTTTTTAGATAATTTTTCTAACTCTTTTCTTAAGTTAGCAGCTTCTTTTTTAGTGTAAGCTGTATCTAAAGTTCCATCTTTATCCATTCTGTCTAATTCTTTTAATCTTGCTATTCTTCCTTTGATAGTTTCAAAGTTAGTTAACATTCCTCCAAGCCATCTGTTGTTTACATAGTACATTCCAGATCTTTCAGCTTGGTCTTTCATAGCTTCTTGAGCTTGTTTTTTAGTTCCTACGAAAAGAACTGTTCCACCTTGAGCAGCGATTTCTCTTACTACTTCATAAGCTTCCTCAATTTTTTTAAGTGATTTGTGTAAATCAATTACATGGATTCCGTTTCTTTCTGTGAAGATGTATTTTGCCATCTTTGGATTCCATCTTTTTGCTTGGTGTCCGAAGTGAACTCCAGACTCAAGTAATTGTTTCATAGTTACTACTGCCATTTTTGTTCCTCCTAATATTTTTGGTTTTGCCCTCCACTGACCTCAAAACTAAACAACTTTTTCAAGCACCCAGTTTAGAAATAGTCAGTGTGCATATTTTACAGCATTTCATTTTATCATCTATATATAAAAATGTCAACAAAAAACCTTTGAATTATTAGTTTTCTAAATTTTTTTGTGATATAATTTTATAAAAAAGTAAAATATTTTATAAAGGAGATTGATGATTTTATGAAAGCTCTGCTTATTATAGATGTGCAGAATGACTTCTGTGAAGGAGGAAATCTTGCTGTAAAAAATTCTCTTGAAATTATTCCTGTTGTTAATGATATGATAAAAAAATTTGAAATAAAAAATGATTTTATAATTGCCACAAAAGACTGGCATCCTGCAAATCATAAAAGTTTTGCTTCTGTTTCAAATACTAAAATAGGTGAACTTGGAATACTTAACGGACTTCCTCAAGTATGGTGGCCTGATCATTGTATAGAAAATACTAAAGGAAGTGAACTTCACAAAGAACTTTTACCTATAAAAAATATTGTCTACAAGGGAAATGATCCTGAAGTTGATTCATACAGTGGTTTTTTTGATAATAATAAAGTTCATGAAACAAATCTTAATAAAATTTTAAAAGAAAATAATATAGATACACTTTATATTTTAGGTCTTGCCACAGATTATTGTGTAAAATTTACTGTTTTAGATGCTCTTTCTTTAGGATATAAAGTTTATCTTGTTGCTGATGGATGCAGAGGAGTAAATATTAATCCTGATGATTCTGAAAAAGCTCTTCAAGAAATGAAAAATGCAGGAGCAGTTATAATAAAAAGCTGTGAAATATTTTAACCAAGGGGGAAAAATGCAGATAACACCAAACTCAAACAGAACCCATATAATTTTTTTAGGTTCAACAAATGCAGGAAAATCTTCTCTGCTTAATGCTATTACCGAGCAAGAAATTTCTATTGTCTCTGATATAAAAGGAACTACTACTGATTCTGTAAAAAAAGCTATGGAACTTATTCCTTTTGGTCCGGTACTTTTCATAGATACTGCAGGATTTAATGATAATAGTGAACTTGGAAAATTAAGAATTGAAAAAACAATAAAAGAAATTAAAAAATCTGATTTTGCTATCTATGTCATTGATGGAAATGATTTTAATAAAAAAATCTATGATGAAAATATTTCCCTTTTAAAAAAATATAATCTTCCTTTCATAACTGTTATAAATAAAGAAGAGACTATAAGCAATGAAAAGAAAGAAGAGCTAAAGAATATTCTTAAAGACTTATATTTTGTTTCTGCTAAAAACAGAAATTCAGTTCTTGATTTTAAAAAACTTCTTATTGAAAAACTAGATGTTTTAGAAGAAGAACCAAGTCTTTTAAAAGGAATTGTTGAATATGGGGATACTGTTGTTATGGTTGTTCCTATAGATTCGGAAGCTCCAAAAGGAAGACTTATTCTTCCACAAGTACAAATATTAAGAGATGCTCTTGATAACGGAGTGAAAACTATTGTAACAAGAGATACTGAACTTGCCTCAGTTCTTGAAGAAAATAAAAATATAAAACTTATAATAACAGATTCGCAGGCATTTAAAATCGTAGATAAAATAGTTGCTGACAGATATCCTCTTACAAGTTTTTCAATTCTTTTTGCAAAACAAAAAGGAGATTTAAATAAATTTATAAAAGGAATTGAAGTTATTAAAAATCTTAAAGAAGGAGCAAAAATTTTAATTGCTGAAACATGTTCACATAATACTTCCCATGAAGATATTGGGAGAGTAAAAATACCTATGCTTCTTCAAAAGAAAACAGGAAAGCATTTTAATTTTTCTTTTTCTATGGGAAAAGATTTTCCAGAAAATCTTGGAGATTTTGACCTTATCATTCATTGTGGAGGGTGTATGATTACTAGAAAAGCTATGGAAAATAGAATTGCCGAATGTAATGGAGCAGGAGTTCAAGTTACAAACTACGGAATGATTATAGCTTATCTTACAGGTATTTTAGAAAAATCTCTGCAAGCTATTTTATAAAAAATATAAAATTATAAAAAATAAATTTTAGAAGATTAAAAATATTTTCACGAAAGAAAATTTTATTTTTTATATAATTTTTTAGGAGGAATTTTAATGAATATAAAAAAAGTACATATTTTTTACTTCAGCCCAACTCATACTACAAAAACTGTTGTAGAAAATATTGGAAAAGGAATTAATCTTGAAACTTATAATTATGATTTAACTTTTTCTTGTGATAATCTAAAAGATTATAATTTTACAGAAAATGATTTAATTATTGTAGGAGTCCCTGTTTATGGGGGAAGAACTCCTGTTATTACAAGAGAAATGCTTAACAAAATAAAAGGAAATGGCGCTCTTGCTGTGCCTGTTGTGGTTTATGGGAACAGAGCCTATGAAGATTGTCTTTTAGAATTAAAAAATATTTTAAAAGAAAATGGATTTACATGCATTGCAGGGGGAGCTTTTATCGGAGAACATTCTTATACTAAAAAAGTAGGAACAAACCGTCCTGATAATCTTGATATTCAAAAAGCACAAGAATTTGGAAAATTAATAAGAGAAAAACTTGAAAATAAAACTTATTCACATGATATAGAAGTAAAAGGAAACTTTCCTTATAAAGCTGATATGCCAAAAATGGTCTTCGCACCAACACCAAATGAAAATTGCGTAGACTGTGGAAGCTGTGCCTCTGTATGCCCAACAGGAGCAATTGATATTGACAATCACAGAAAAATAATACCTGAAAAATGTATCAGATGTTATGCTTGTGTAAGAGCTTGTCGTTTTGGAGGAAGAGAACTTGCAGGAAATCCTCTTGCAAAAATTTTAAACTTCCTTGAAACAACTTGCCTTGAAAGAAAAGAACCAGAAATTTTTATTTAAATTAATTTAATATAAAAGGGACTGTTGTAACTTTATAAAATAAAATAGAAAATGCAACAGCCCCTTTTTTTATCTTTAAAATTTAAATAAATTTAATCTTATTTATTTGAAATTTTTTGAATAGTATCTTTTCTTATTTCTTCTCTTAAAATTGATAAGTATTCTGAAAAACTTACTCTATCATTTGCATAAGTTAAATTTAAATCAAATTCATTTTTTGACCATGTTGAAATATCTGAAAAATTATGTTGTATTAATGCTTCTAAGCCATCAATTGCCTTATAAATTTTAGCTTCTAATGTTTGTCTCTCATTCATTTCTTTGTATAAATTCATCATTTCAGAACAAGTTGTCTCAGGCAATGATTTAATCCAATTATTAAGAAGTTCTTCCTCTAAATTTTCATGTTCTTTCGTTTTTAAGAAAGTAGGTATATCTCCTGTAAAGCATTCACCTAAATCATGTATAATACACATTTGAATCACTTTATTAAAATCAGCTTCAGGAAATTCATTTTTCATAAAAAATGCCATTAAAGTCATCATCCAACTATGTTCAGCAACACTTTCATGTCGTCCTTTTGAAGTATAACAATGTCTTGTTGTATCTTTTAATCTTTCTGCTACAGTTAATGCTTCTAATAATTCCCTTCCATTCATCATAGTCCTCCATTTTAATTTACTCTTCTGCTTCAGTAAATGCTAAATCAATAATTTTTAATCCATCAACAGCAGCACTTACAATTCCTCCAGCATAACCTGCACCTTCCCCTATTGGATAAAGTCCTTTTGTATTTACAGATTCTCCAATTTCATTACGAGTAATTTTTACAGGAGCTGATGTCCTTGTTTCTGGAGCAATTAAATTTGCTCTTTCGGAAACAAACCCCTCATATCTTTTTCCCCAATAATTTAATGCAGCTTTCATATTTCTTGTAATTACTTCTGGGAAAAATTTATTTAAATCATAAGGTGTTTTTTTCATTTCATAACTTGTCTCTATCTCTTTTTCTGTAATTTTTCCTGCTAAAAAATCAGGAACACTTTGGTATAATGCCCCATAATTTTTTACAAGTTCAAAAGTTTTTTTCTCAAGTTCTTCCTGAAATTTCATTCCAGAAAAAAGTTCATCTCCAAATTCATTTTCTTTTATTCCTACAACTAAAGCTGAATTTGAAAACTTTCCATTTCTATCAGAATAACTCATTCCATTTACAAGAACTCCTCCTTTTTCAGAAGCAGCATTCACAATCACTCCTCCAGGACACATACAAAACGAAAAAATTCCTCTTTCTTCCTCTTTATTATTGTATGTAAGACTATAAGTTGCAGCACCTAAATTTTTATTTCCTGCATATTTCCCATATTGCATTCTGTCTATATCTTCTCTTGGGTGCTCTATTCTTGCTCCTACTGCAAAAGGTTTATTTTCCATAAAAACTTTATTTTTATGAAGCATTCTATAAGTATCCCTTGATGAATGCCCTATAGCAAGAATTATCTTCTTTACAGAAAATTTTTCTATTTCATTTTTATTATTTCTTATTACAGCTCCTTGTATTTCTCCATTTTTTAAAATTAAATCTATCAAAAGATTATTAAAATAAAATCTTCCTCCAAGTGAGATTATTTTATTTCTTAAATTTTTCACTATAACTTTAAGGACATCTGTTCCTATATGAGGTTTATAATCCCACAATATCTCTTTCTGAGCTCCACATTCTACAAATTCTGCAAAAACTTTTTCTATATATTCACTCTTTATCCTTGTATTTAATTTTCCGTCAGAATATGTTCCTGCTCCCCCTTCTCCAAACTGAATATTTGAATTTTCATTAAGTTCACCTGTTTTTATAAAATTATCAACAGTTTTATCTCTTTCATCAACTGCTTCTCCTCTTTCTATAATAATAGGCTTATATCCATATTCAGCAAGTCTCAGTGCTGCAAAAAGTCCTGCTGGTCCTGTTCCTACAACAAGTACTTCTTCTCCTGAATTTATTGGTTTTCTTTCTATTATTTTCGTTTCTTTCACTATAGAGATATTTTTTAGTTTTGATATATCTACATCATTTTTTAAAATAACTTCAACATTATATACAAACTTAATGTCACTTTTTTTTCTACTATCTATTGATCTTTTTGTCCAGATTACTTTTTCTATATTGTTTCTTTGAATCCCTCTTTTAATAATTTCTTTTTCTATTTCTTTATCCTGATTTTTTTCTATTGAAATTATTATATTATTCACATTTATTTTCAAAAACTATCACCTCAGAAAAATTATACCATATCAGAGAACTTTAGAAAATAAAAAAGAGACCCTCACATTAGAGTCTCTTTATTTATAATCAATTATTTTTTATTATACTAAAGCGATTATTGCTAATTCAGCAGAGTCACCTTTTCTAACAGAAGTTTTGATTATTCTAGTGTATCCACCGTTTCTCTCAGCATATCTTGGTGCTAAGTCGTTGAATAATTTTGCTACTGCTTCTTCATCTCTTAAGAAAGCAAAAGCTCTTCTTCTGTCTGCTAAAGATCCACCTTTACCTAAAGTAATCATTCTTTCAGCAAATTTTCTAAGTTCTTTAGCTCTAGTAACTGTAGTTTCTATTCTTTCTTCTCTTACTAATGAGATAGTTAAGTTTTTAAGCATAGCCATTCTGTGGTCAGCTCTTCTTCCTAACTTTCTATATGATTTATTGTGATTCATTAGTTAGCTTCCTCCTTGTTAATATTATTCAGAAAATTCATTCTGATTAAGATCAAATCCTAACTCTTTCATTTTTTCAAGGATTTCATCAAGAGACTTTCTTCCAAGATTTTTTATCTTTAGAAGGTCATTCAGAGTAAGTTTTGCTAATTGCCCAACTTCTTCTATTCCAGCTTTCTTTAAACAGTTGAATGAACGAACTGTTAAGTCTAACTCTTCTATCTTAGTCTCTAACATATTGTCATCTTTAGTTGTGCTTTCTACTTCCTCTTCTTCTTCTTCAATTTCTTCTCTTAAATGTTCCATTCTGTTTCCTAAATCTAGGAATGGATTTAAGTAAAGTTTTAAAAGTTCAACAGAGTAAGAGATTGCATCTCTTATAGAAACGCTTCCGTCAGTTTCTACATCAAGAATAAGTTTATCAAAGTCTGTCATTCTACCAACCATTGTTGATTCAATAGAATAAGAAACTTTTCTAATTGGAGTGTATATAGCGTCAACAGCTATATAATCTACTGCCCAATCTTTTCTATCTATCTCTTCTGATACAATAAATCCTTCTCCAACATCTACTAAAAATTCTATATCTAATTCTCTATCAGTTGTTATTGTACAAATTACTTGATCTGGATTAACTATTTCTAGTCCGATATCAGGTATTATATCAGCAGCTGTTACTATCTTAGGTCCTTTGACAGAAAGAGTCATCTTTCTCTCTCCAGTTGATTCAGTTTTTACAACGATTTCTTTTATATTAAGAATTATGTCTGTAACAGGCTCTTTAATTCCCTCCATAACTGAGAATTCGCTTAAAACCCCATCAATTCTTACACCTTTTATAGCTGCACCGGGTATAGATGAAAGAAGAACTCTTCTTAGAGCATTACCTATTGTATTTCCATATCCTCTGTATAAAGGTTCAATAATATATTGCCCTCTAAATTCGTTTTCTTTTACTTCAGTAATGTTTATACCTCTTGCATGTTTTTCAATTTTTAACATTTGATCAACTCCTATTAAAAGGCTAAAATTATTATCTAGAATATAACTCAACGATTAATGATTCATCTAAATCGAAATCTAGATCATCTTTAGTTGGGTTTTGAAGAATTTTTCCAGAGAATGCAGCTTTATCTAATTCCATCCATCCTGGAACATTAACTGCTTCTACAGCTTCTTTTATTAAATCTAAGTTTTTAGAATTTTCTACTATAGAGATAACATCTCCAACTTTAACTCTGTAAGAAGCAATGTTTACTCTTCTTCCGTTTACTAAAATGTGTCCGTGAGAAACGATTTGTCTAGCTTGTCTTCTAGTTTTAGCAAATCCCATTCTGTAAACAACATTTTCTAATCTTCTTTCTAAGTACTCAACAAGGTTAAGACCAGTTACACCGTCTTTTCTGTTTGCTTCCTCATAAAGTTTTCTGAATTGTTTTTCCATTACATTATATATAAATCTTGCTTTTTGTTTTTCTCTTAATTGTACTGCATATTCTGTAGGTTTTCTGTTTGCGTTTGGTCTGAATCCTCTTTTTGAAGTTTTATTTACTCCTAAAACCATAGGCTCAATTCCAAGTGCTCTACATTTTTTTAATATAGGCTGTCTATTTCTTGCCATTTCTTAAATATTCCTCCTTCTTGTTAAAACTTTTTTTCGCGATAATTATGCTCCCAAAAGGGCTGAACTACACTCTTCTTCTTTTTGGTGGTCTGCATCCATTGTGTGGAACTGGAGTTACATCTGTTATTTTAGTAACTTCTAAACCTGCTGCTTGTAATGATCTTACACAAGCTTCTCTTCCTGAACCAGGTCCTTTCACTTTAACTTCCACTTTTTTCATTCCGTTTTCCATTGCAATGTTTGCTGCTTGTTCAGCTGCTATTTGAGCTGCGAATGGAGTTCCTTTTTTAGTACCTTTGAATCCAGAAGTTCCTCCTGATTTCCAGCTAACTACTTTACCTTCTGTATCTGTGATAGCGATAATAGTGTTATTGAATGTTGAATGTATATGAGCAACTCCGCTAGGAATATTTTTTAATTTCTTTTTAACCTTAGCTACTTTCTTTTTAGCCAACTTAGCTACCTCCTCACTTCTTTGTCTATTACTCTACAATAAGCATTAATAATTAATTTCTTCCTCTATATATAGTAGAATTAATTATTATTTTTTAACCATTTTTTTAGGACCTTTTCTAGTTCTAGCGTTAGTCTTAGATTTTTGTCCTCTTACAGGAAGGTTCATTTTATGTCTTAACCCTCTGTAACATCTGATATCTAAAAGTCTTTTTATTGCAAGTCTAACTTCTTTTCTTAAGTCTCCTTCTACTTTTAGACCATCAATGATTCCTCTGATTTTGTTTAATTCCTCTTCTGTTAAATCTTTTACTCTAGTATCAAAGTTAACTCCTGCTTGAGTTAAAATGTCTTGAGCAGTCTTTTTTCCGATTCCGTAGATATAAGTTAAAGAGATTTCTACTCTCTTATTTCTAGGTACATCTACACCAGCAATTCTAGCCAAATTGTTTCCTCCTCTTCACAAAAATTTTTATATATTCGCTGACATCTGTGGTCAGCCAACACTTTCTTCGACATGCCTTACTTTATGTAAGAACAGGCTCTACAGCTCTGCATGTCTTTACAGTACTTCCAATGTCAGTACTAAATTTGTTCCAGTAAAATAATCAAACTATCCTTGTACTTGTTTATGCTTAGGATTTTCACAGATTACTCTGATTTTCCCATGTCTTCTGATTACTTTACATTTGTCACAAATAGGTTTAATTGATGTTCTTACTTTCATCTCTACCTCCTTTTTCGTGATGTAACATAAAAACTACTTCTTTCTATACACTATTCTTCCTCTTGATAAGTCATAAGGCGAAATTTGAACAGTTACTTTATCTCCTGGAAGGATTTTAATGTAATTCATTCTCATTTTTCCTGAAATATGACCTAAAATAGTGTGCCCATTCTCTAAACTTACTTTAAACATCGCATTTGGAAGGGCCTCAAGAATAGTACCTTCTAATTCGATAACATCTTTTTTTGACATAACTCCTCCTACCGAACAGAAATTCATATCATATTACCATATATAACAAAAAAAGTCTATATTTTTTTGAAAAATTTTTAAGATTTTTTTAATCTTTTTTGCTTAGTATCACAGGCTTTCCATCAATGATTGCAATGGAGTGCTCAAAATGTGCGGATTTCTTGCCATCTTTTGTCACCACTGTCCAACCATCAGGAAGCATATTTATTTTATATGTTCCAACATTGACCATAGGCTCAATTGCAAGAACCATTCCATTTTCAATTTTAAGCCCTCTTCCTCTTCTTCCATAGTTTGCAATTATAGGATCTTCATGCATATCAAGTCCAACTCCATGTCCTGCATAGTCTCTTACAACTGAAAATCCATTTTTCTCAACATAACTTTGAATAGCATGTCCTATATCACCAAGTCTGTTTCCTACAACAGCTGCTTCTATTCCTATTTCTCTTGCTTTTTCTGTTACTTCTAAAAGTCTTCTGCTTTCTTCGTCAATTTCTCCAACTGGATATGTTATCGCAGCATCTCCATAGTATCCATCAAGAATAGTTACTGTGTCAACACTTACTATATCTCCTTCTTTAAGAATTACATCTTTGCTTGGCACACCATGAACAACAGCTTCATTTACAGAAATACATGTTCCTGCAGGAAAAGCTCCGTAAGGTCCAGGAACACCAATACACCCAGGAATTGCCCCCTGAGATCTTATGTAATCTTCTACTATTTTATTAAGCTCATAAGTTGAAACTCCAGGCTTAATATGTGGAGGAAGAATATCTTCATACAATCTAGCTATAATCTGATTTGCCTTTTTTATTCCCTCTATGTCCTTCATAGTTTTTATTACTACTGGCATTATTTTTCCTTTCTTTCTTATAAAAATAAATTTCTTAAATTTACCCTGCACAAAAATATGCAGGGCAGATTTTTATTTATTCATTGACTTTTAGTATAAACAAAGAAAATGAATACTATCCTAAAATATTAAATATTTCTTTTGTTATTTCTTCTATATCTTTAGTTCCATCAAGATCTGCAAGGATTCCTCTTTCCATATAGAAGTCAAATAATGGAGCTGTCTGAGCATGATATTCAGAAAGTCTTTTTGTTACAGTTTCTGCTGTATCATCTTTTCTTTGAATTAATTCTCCACCACATAAATCACATACTCCATCTTCTTTAGCTGGGTTAAATTCAACATGGAAAGATGCTCCGCAATCTTTACATACTCTTCTTCCTGTTACTCTTCCAACTATTAATTCATCTGGAACATTTAATGATATTACTTTATCTAATTTTATTCCCATTTCTTTCATTAAAACTTCAAGAGCTTCTGCCTGAGCAAGAGTTCTTGGGAATCCATCAAGGATAAATCCTTTTTTACAATCATCCATTGAAAGTCTTTCTTTTATAATTCCGATTATTGTAGAATCAGGAACTAATTTTCCAGCTTCCATAAATTGTTTAGCTTCAAGTCCCATAGGTGTTCCTTCTTTAACAGCAGCTCTTAATATATCTCCTGTAGAAATTTGAGGAATTCCATATTTCTCAATTATAAATTTTGCTTGTGTTCCTTTTCCTGCTCCTGGAGCTCCAAATAACATAATGTTCATAAAATTCATCTCCTTAAAATATTTATATTTATATTTTTATTTTTTATTTCACAACTATATTAACTATTTTTCCTGGAACAACTATAACTTTTGCTACAGTTTTTCCTTCTGTATGTTTTTGTACATTTTCAACAGCAAGAGCCATCTTTTCAATATCTTCTTTAGAAGCTGTTCTTTCAACTGAAATTGAACCTCTTACTTTTCCATTAACTTGAATTGCCATTGTAATTTCATCTGCAACAGTTAATTTTTCATCATATTCAGGCCAAGGAGCATTGAATAAGAATCCTTCCTCTCCCATAGCTTCCCATAGTTCATCACAGAAATGAGGTACAAATGGAGAAAGCATTATTACTATATTTCTTAAAACTTCTCCAAATATTTTCTGAGATTCTGTACTTTCTTTATCTGTTCCAAGAACATTATTTCTAAATTCATATACATCATTAATAAGTTCCATATTTCCTGCTATTGATGTATTGAAGTGATAGTTATCTTCTATTGCTTCTGTTACTCTTTTTATAGTTTGATGAAGTTTTCTTACAAGAGCTTTATCTTCTTTAGAAAGTTTAGAGTAATCTATTTTTTCATCTTTTATCATATCTATATTTTCAAGAACTACTCTCCATACTCTGTTTAAAAATCTTGAAGCTCCAGCAAGTCCATTTTCGTTCCATTCAAGTTCTTTTTCAGGAGGTGCAGTAAACATGATAAATAATCTTGTTGTATCTGCTCCATATTTCTGAATCATAACTTCAGGATCCACTCCATTATTTTTAGATTTTGACATTTTTTCAACTTTAACTACAAGTTCTTCACCTGTTTCAAGAGAATATGCTTTATCTCCTGCTGTTCTTACTTCATGTGCAAATAAGAATCTGTTTTCTTTTTCAGAATAATATGAAGGTCCTAATACCATTCCTTGTGTTAGAAGTCTCTTAAATGGTTCGTTTGCTTTTAAAAGTCCTAAATCTCTTAAAACTTTTGTAAAGAATCTTGCATAAAGAAGGTGCATTACAGCATGTTCTACTCCACCAATATACTGATCAACTGGTGTCCAGCTGTCAACTGCCTCTCTTCCAAAAGGAAGTTCTACATTTTTAGGATCACAATATCTTAAGAAATACCAAGATGAATCTACGAAAGTATCCATAGTATCAGTTTCTCTTCTTGCAGGACCACCACATATAGGACATACTGCATGTTTGTATTTTTCAGAAGTTTCTATAGGATTTCCATTTCCTGTAAATTCTACATCTTCAGGAAGCATTACTGGAAGATTTTCATCTTTTTCCATAACCATTCCACATTTTTCACAATATAAAGCTGGAATAGGAGTTCCCCAATATCTCTGTCTTGAAATTCCCCAGTCTTTTAATCTGTATTTAACTGTTTTTTCTCCTACACCTTTTGCAGTGACATAATCAGCTATTTTTTCAAGTGCTTCCTTTGAATTCATTCCATTAAATTCTCCAGAATTTGTCATAATTCCTTCTTCAGTCATAGCTGCTGTCATTTCATCTGCATTCAGAATTATTTCTTCTTTAGTCTCTTTGTTATATCCGTTAATAACAACTTTTCTTGGAAGATTATATTTTTTAGCAAAAGCAAAGTCTCTGTCATCATGAGCAGGAACTGCCATTACTGCCCCTGTTCCATAGTTCATAAGAACATAATCTGCTGCCCATAACTGAACTTTATCTCCTGTCACAGGATTTATTACATGCCATCCTGTAAATACCCCATTTTTCTCTTTTCCTTCTGCTGTTCTTTCAATCATATCCATATTTCTCATATTATGAATTGCTTCTTTTATAGAAGGATTTACTTTTATTATTTCTTCAATAATAGGATGTTCTGGTGCTACGACACAATAAGTTACACCATGGATTGTATCTATTCTTGTTGTAAACATAGGAAGTTTTTCTCCTGTCTCTGCAACAGTAAATACTATCTCAGTTCCAAAAGATTTTCCTATCCAGTTCTTTTGCATAGCAAGAACTTTTTCAGGCCATCCTTCTCTAAGTTCTTCATGTCCTGTTAAAAGTTCATCTGCATAATTTGTTATTCTAAAGAACCATTGTTCTAAATCTTTTTGAATTACTTTAGTTTTTGAATGTCTCCAGCAGTAACCATCTTCAACTTGTTCATTTGCAAGAACTGTTTGACAGTCAGGGCACCAGTTTACAGTTGATTTCTTTTTATAAACAAGTCCTTTATCATACATTCTTTTGAATATCCATTGGTTCCATCTGTAATATTCAGGTGTGTATGTTGCCACCTCTCTGTCCCAGTCATAAGAAAGCCCCATTAATTTTAACTGTCTTCTCATATTTTCAATATTTGATTTTGTCCATTTAGCTGGGTGTGCTCCGTGCTGAATAGCTGCATTTTCTGCTGGAAGTCCAAAAGAATCCCATCCCATTGGATGAAGAACATTATATCCTTTCATTTTTTTATATCTAGCTATAACATCACCTATAGTATAGTTTCTAGCATGTCCTACATGCAAATTTCCTGACGGATATGGAAGCATCTCTAAAACATAATAATTTTCTTTTCCTTCTTCTTTATCATTAGTTTTAAAGAGAGAGTTAGAGCTCCACTTTTCCTGCCATTTCTTTTCAACTTCTTTGAAGTTATATTCTCTCATCTTACACCTCTCTTGCTTTATTTTTATTTTCTAGTCTTTAAGCCAATTTTTTACTTTAGCTTTTATTCTTTGATATGTGTTATCTACTACCTTATTTGATTTTCCTATTTTATCTGCTATTTCTCCATAATTATAGCCTTTTATCAAGTAATCTAAAACCTCTTTTTCAAGAGCACTAAAATGCTCTTTTGAATATTTCCCAAACTCTTCAAGAAGTTCTTTATAAAGATATTCTTCTTCTGCATTTGATCCTGTTTCTACATAAATTTTATCATCTGTTATCTCATCAGATGAAAAATATGTAGTATTAAGAACTTGATTTTTCTTAGCATTTGAATTTTTTATAGCTGTTATTATCTGTCTTCTCATACACATTATTACAAAAGTTTTAAATGATGTATCCTTATCAAAATCAAAACTTTTTATTCCTTTAAGGAGACCTATCATCCCTTCTTGTATAAGATCATCTCTGTCCCCATCTGCCAGATAATAATTTTTTGTACTTATATATAAATATTTTTCATATTTTTTTAAAAGCATTTCAAAGCTTTCATCATCACCAGCTTTTGCTTTTTTTAGTGCATCAATTTCTGCAGCATCCACAAAAATAACCCCCTTATATACTTAGTATATTGATTTTGCTACTTCAGAAAGTAATATTCCCCCTGCTACAGATACATTTAATGAATTTATTTTTCCATGCATTGGAATTTTTATTAAAATATCGCAGTTATCCTTAACTTTTTTTCTGATTCCAAATCCTTCGCTTCCAAGTACTATTACTGTTTTCTCTGGATATTTTTCTTCATAGTATACTTTTGCTCCATCTCCCTCTGCTCCGTATATCCAATATCCTAATTTTTTCAGATTATTTAATGTATCACTTATATTTGTAACTTTTACTATATCCACATATTCTATTGCTCCTGTTGAAGTTTTTACAACAGTTTCATTTATATGGACAGAATTTCTTTCAGGAATTATTATTCCTAAAACTCCAAATATCTCTGCACTTCTTATAAGAGCACCAAAATTTCTTGGATCTTGAACTCCATCAAGAACAAGAATTATTCCCTTATCTTTAAGAGCTGCTTTTTCAAGAAATTCTCCTATTTCAACATAATAGTCATAAGAATTTATATATGCTACAACTCCCTGAGAGTTATCTACTTTTTTCTTTATAAACTGAACTTTTATATTTCTCTCAGATGCTTTTCTTTTTATTATATTAATCTTATCTTCTCTAAGTCCCTGAAAAATTTCTATTTTTTCTATATTTTTATCTTTATTTTCCAAAACTTCCATAACTGGATTTATTCCGATTATTTTTTCCATAGTTCTCCTTATACTTCTTCTTTTATTCTCTCTATATCAGCACCAAGAGCTTTCAGTCTAAGTTCAAGTTTCTCGTATCCTCTGTCAACATGATATATTCTGTTTACAACACTTTCTCCCTCTGCTTTAAGTGCAGCTAAAATAAGAGAAGCTCCTGCTCTTAAATCACTTGCCATTACTTTAGCAGAAGAAAAATTTTCTATTCCATTTATTACTGCCATATTTCCTTCTGTTGAAATATCACATCCCATTCTGTTTAGTTCAGGTACATGCATAAATCTGTTTTCAAAAATTGTTTCTTTTATTTCACTGCTTCCTTTTATAAGGCACATAAGAGTCATCATAGGAGACTGTAAATCTGTAGGGAATCCTGGATATGGCATTGTTGTAACTTTCACTGGTTTAAGATCTTTAAGTTTAGAGGTTACTTTAAATATTCCGTCTTTTATCTCGTAAGTCACTCCCATTTCATTGAGCTTCATAAGAAAACTTTCAAGACATTTAGGATCTACTCCCTTAACTTCTATATCTCCATCAAACATTACAGCTGCAATAACAAAAGTTCCTGCAACAATTCTGTCTGCCATAACACTGTATTCACATGGTGTAAGTTTTTCAACTCCAGTTATTTCTAATCTTCCTCCACCTATTCCTTCTATTTTTGCTCCCATTTTATTAAGGAAATGGCATAAATCATCTATTTCAGGTTCTCTTGCAGCATTTTCTATAATTGTAACTCCCTCAGCTCTTACTGCTGCCATTATAATATTTTCTGTTGCTCCTACACTTGGAAAATCTAAAACTATTTTATTCCCTTTAAGCTTTGTCCCTTCCAAAACTTTTCCTTCAACATAACCATGATCTATTGTAATTTCAACTCCCAAGGCTTCAAATCCTTTTAAGTGAAGATCAACTGGTCTTGCTCCAATTGCACAGCCTCCAGGAAGAGAAACTCTTCCCCTTCCACAATGGGCAAGCATAGGTCCCATAACAAGAAAAGAGGCTCTCATTTTTTTTACAAGCTCATAAGAAGCTTCCAAACTTCTCAGCCCACTGTTTATAATCTTATAATTATTTTTATCAAGTTTTTCTATAGAAAGTCCAAGGCTTTCTAAAAGTTTTATAAGTGTCCTTATATCCATAAGATCAGGAACATTATTAAGAATATATGTTCCTCTCTCTATAAGTGTTGCAATAAAAATAGGCAGAGCTGCATTTTTAGCTCCCTCTACCTCCAAAATTCCTTTAAGTTTTTTCCCACCTTTTACTTTAAAAGCTTCTACCGCCATTATTCCTTATTACCTTTCCTTTCCTCTTCACATATTGGGCATTTTTTCCCAATCATCCTGTCCAAAATATCTAATTTATCAAAACGCTCTGCATAAAGAGGTATCTTATCCAAAAGCATTGTAAAATGCTTTCTGCATATTCTTTGCCCCTCATATTTTGAAAAACAAGCAGGAAGTCCTAAATCTTCATAAGGCTGGCTTCTTTTCTCAAGAATTACATCTTTATCTGCATTATCAAAAGAAAGTTTGGAAACAACTACAAGCCCCACTTCTCCCACAAAAGAAAGACCGTCAACAAGCCTGTACTTTATTCCAATTTTCTCAGCTTCATCTATATATACCTTAACCTTTTTAAGAGGAATGTTTCTGCTTATTTTCAAAAGAACAGCATCTTCTCTTTTCATTGCAGCAGCAACCTCTCTAAGCATTTTCCCATCCAGTTCCTGTTTTTTCACTGCAAGAATTACATTTTCTTTAAATTCTCCAAGGAAATAGTTTTTCTCTACTTGAACCTGCTGAAATTTTATTCTTGCCTTTTCTTTTTCATCAAATAGTTCCATTCTGTACTATATTCCTTTCTGATTTAAGCATCAAGTTTTTATAATAATTATAACACAAAACAGTAAACTTTAAAATAAAATTGGTCACAAGATGGAAAAATGATATAATTTTATTGAAACATCAATAAAATTATATTTAAGATATAAAGCAAAAATAATTCACGGAGCTATTTTATGAAAAAATTTTTAATTTGTATATGCTTTCTAATTTCTATTTTTTCTTATTCTAAAGAAGTTGAAATAGAATTTCATTTTGATATTGACTCTGGTATTATTTATTATAGTAATGCTGATATAGATTCAATAGGAAACCTTACCACCATTGACTTTAACAAAAAAGATGTAAAAGTAATATTAAAAGATGGAATTTATCTTTTTGGATTTTACGATGGAAAAGATAGATATCTCTTTAAAAAATTCTATATAACTGATGACAGAAGCTTTGATATATCATTTGTTCCTAAAAAATCTATTTTCATTGAAGGTGTTATTACAGAAAATAAAAAACCTTTAAAAAATATTAAAATAACATTCGCTGATTCTATGGGAAGAGAATACTCTGCTGTAAGTTCAGATGAAGGAAGATATTCTATTAATCTTCCTCCTGAAAACTATCTTATTATCAGTTCACAATTTGGGTATGAAGTTTTAGAAGAAAAAAATACTTTTAATTTTTCTCAACCAAATAAGTCATATAATATACCTATACCTGTAGAAAAATCTCCTGGAAAAATAAAAGGAAAGGTTCTGAATAATAGTGGGCAATCTGTTCCTTATGTAGAAATTCTTGTTTCAAACAATAAAGAAAATAAAACAGTTTATTCTGATAAAAATGGAAATTTTACTATTTTTCTTAAAGAAGGAATTACTTCTATGAAAATTTCAAAGGAAGGATATGATTCAAGAGGATTTATTGGAAAATTTTCTAGAAAAGATACAATTTCTTTAAAAACTTTTACTCTAAACAAAAAAACATATTTTATTTCAGGAACTGTTGCAAATGAAATCCTTCCTGTTAGAGAACTTGAAATTTATCTCTTTTCTCAAAAAGGAGCTCTTTTAGATAAATCTACTACAAATGAAAATGGAAATTTTAAATTTTTAAATATTAAAAATGAAAAGGTATATATTTATATACCTGAAAATGATTTTTATGAAGAGTATAAATCAGATTTTTTCTCTCTTGATAAAAGTATTTCAAATATGATTATTTCTATTAAAAAGAAATAAATTTTACTGGGGTTGCTATATTTTTTTAATTTAAAACATCCCCAGTTTTTATTTTTTCTTTAATACAAAAAATAAAAAAACTGTTGATTTCTCAACAGCTTAGTTTTTAAATGGTGCGAAGAGAGGGACTTGAACCCTCACGTCGGAGACACTAGATCCTAAGTCTAGCGCGTCTGCCAATTCCGCCATCCTCGCATATTTATTGGTGCGTCATACTGGATTTGAACCAGTGACAACACGATTAAAAGTCGTGTGCTCTACCTACTGAGCTAATGACGCATATTAAGTTGGGGTGGCTAACGAGACTTGAACTCGCGACAACCAGTGCCACAAACTGGCGCTCTACCAACTGAACTATAGCCACCACTTTTAAATAATGGCGTGTCTGAAGGGATTCGAACCCCTGACCCACGCCTTAGAAGGGCGTTGCTCTATCCAGCTGAGCTACAGACACAAAAATGGAGCGGGAAACGAGGGTCGAACTCGCGACATTCAGCTTGGAAGGCTGACGCTCTACCAACTGAGCTATTCCCGCATCTGGTCGGAATAGCAAGATTCGAACTTGCGGCCCCCTGCTCCCAAGGCAGGTGCGCTACCGGACTGCGCTATATTCCGACGTCCCTTAAGACAAGAGTAATGATACCATAGATATAAAATTCTGTCAACAAATTTTTTTAATTTTTTTTAAAAAATTTTTTATTATTTTATCCATCCTTTTATTTTCAATACTTTTCTAAATAACTTGAATATTGCTTTCTTAGTATGATAAAATAAAAATATATAAAAATTTTGTAAATTTTTTTAAATTTTTTATATAGACTCACAAAAATTTTGTTGCAGGAGGTATTAAATTATGAAAAATAAAAAAATAGTTGTAAGTTTTCTTCTGGCTTCTACACTTTTAGCAGGATGTTCAAGTGGATTTGTAAGACCTGAAGGTTCTACTTCATATACAGCTGGAGGAGCTCTTGGAGGAGCTGCTGCAGGAGCTCTTGCTGGTCAAGCTATAGGAGGAAATACTAAAGGAACTCTTATTGGAGCTGCTGCAGGAGCATTATTAGGAACTGCTGTTGGTTCTTCAATGCAAAGACAAGAAAATGAATTCAGAAATGTTTTAGCTAATTCTGGTGTTGGAATTGTTAACACAGGAAGCTCTATTCTTCTTACTCTTCCTGGAGGATTAACTTTTAAAACAAATCAAGCTCAAATCAAGCCTGAATTTGCAAGACCTTTAAATTCTATCGCATATGTTTTAAATAATTATCCTAGTTCAAGAATAAGAATTGTAGGTTATACTGACAATACAGGTTCTTATAATTATAACCTTAACCTTTCTCAACAAAGAGCATACAGCGTAAGAAACTACTTAATCTCTCAAGGTGTTTCTCCTGAAAGAATGAATGCTCTTGGAATGGGACCTGATATGCCCGTAGCTTCTAATGAAACAGCTGCTGGAAGAGAAATGAACAGAAGAGTTACTATTGAAGTTTTACAATAATACTAATTCTACAAAAGGCACAGATACATCTGTGCCTTTCCTTTATATTTTTTCTATTATTTTTTCTATTTCTTTTAAATCAGTAATTTCATAATCAGGTTTTAGCTGAGAACTATTTTCAGATTTTTTAGGATTAAACCATATAGTTCTAACATTTACATTTATTCCACCTTGAATATCTGAAGAAAGGCTGTCCCCTATAATGACAGCTTTTTCTCTACAAAATTCAGGAATATTTCTAAAACAGTTCTCAAAATATTCTGCACTCGGCTTATCATATCCTATTTCCTCTGATATAAAAATATCTTTAAAAAATCTTTCTAGCCGTGCACTTTTAATTCTTCCTTTTTGAACCCTTGCTATCCCATTTGTTATTATATAAAGCTTGTATTTTTTACATAAATCATTTAAAACTTCCTCTGCTCCCTCTATAAAATAATGCCCCTGAGATAAAAAGAACTCATAAATTTCTGCAGCTTTTTCTGCTGAACAATCTACCCCTATTTCATCAAAAAGAAGTTGATATCTTCTCGTTTTTAGCTGAGATCTTGTTATCTTTTTCTCCTCAAGAAGTTTCCATTGCATAAGATTTATCTTACTGTAAAGTTCTAAAGTTCTTTTTTCTGGCTTTATCCCAAGTTCCTCAAGGGTTTTTGTAAGAGCTATCCCTTCCGCTTTTGTAAAATCAAATATAGTATTATCTAAATCAAACAAAATTGTATCAATCATAAAATTCTCTCCTCAAAAGTATATTTTATAAAAATATTATCAAAAAAATTATTTTTTACAATATTTCCCTTTTATTTTTTCTATAAGCTCTCTAATCCTCTTTTAAAAGCTTTTTGTGTATTCTTACGAGATTTATATTAAACTTCTTTTAAAGATTGCAAAATGGCTTTTAGAGCCTCTTAAAATGCATCCTCTAAAAACATTCAACTTTAATATTTTAATGTAATTTTTATTTTATATTCTTAAATTTTTAAATTTTTTTAAATACAGTTTAATTTCTTTATCCACTCTTTCTGATTCGCATATTTTTTGAATTGTTTTATTAAAAGTAAAATCATCAAGTTTATTATTCTTCAAATATTCCAAAGTTTTATCTCTATATTTAATAAAACACTCTGCAACAGTCCATGCCACTCCCATTTGAACATAATATTCAGAATTTTTTAAGTTATCAATTTTTTCAAAAATTTTATCAAGATATTCCTCTTCAATAAAATACTTCAAAGACATAACCACAGCAAATCTAATTTCATATTCTTTCCTGCTCAAGAAATATTTCTCTAAAAATTTCCATATCTTCTCTTTATTTTTCTTTACTATTTTTAAATTAGCACAAAAATTATCACATACAGCCCAATTATTTATTCTAGGAATAAACAACTCTGTATACTTCACCATTTCTTCACAATCTTTTATAAATCCTATCAACATTCCTTGAAGCATCACTTCTTCGTAATACACTATATTTTCATCAAGAATATATTCTTTCCAATTTTCATTCTCTTTTATTTTTTTACTTATTTTTCTCAAATCAGAAGTTCGTACTCCCAGAATATTTTCCACTCCTGGAGTTAAATTTTCTATAAATTTTTTATAATCTATATCAGACATCTTTTCTAGTTCTTCTCTAATATCAGAAAACATAATCTCAATCACCTTTTTAATAAAAATTTATAAAAAAAGAGAGCAGTTACCTGCTCTCTTGAAAAGTTATTTTAAGACTATTTAGCTTCTATTGCTTTTTTTAATTCTTCAGCTAATAATGGAGCTATTTTGTTAGCGTCTCCTACAATTCCTAAATCTGCTATTCCAAATATTGGAGCATCTTTATCTTTGTTGATAGCTACTATATATTCAGATTCTTCCATACCTGCAACGTGTTGGATTGCTCCTGAAATTCCGCATGCAAAATAGATATCAGGTCTAACTGTTTTACCAGTTTGTCCTACTTGTCTGTCATGTTCAATATATCCAGCATCAACAGCTGCTCTTGATGCAGATACTGTTGCTCCTATTTGTTTTGCTACTGCTTCTAATGCTGCAAAGTTTTCTGCTGATCCGATTCCTCTTCCTCCAGATACAAGGATTTTAGCTTCAGATATATCTACTTTGTTAGAAGTTTCTTTTACTACTTGAAGTACTTTTACTTTCATTTTTGAAGTATCTAAAGATACATGGAAGTTTTCAACTTCTCCTTCTCTTCCTTCAACTCTTTCTAATTTTTGCATAACTCCAGGTCTTACAGTTGACATTTGAGGTCTGTGATCTGGACAAATGATTGTTGCCATTAGGTTTCCACCGAAAGCAGGTCTTGTCATTTCAAGTCCTTTAGTTTCATCAGAAATTTCAAGTTTTGTACAGTCTGCTGTAAGTCCTGTATTCATTCTTGAAGATACTCTTGGTGCTAAGTCTCTTCCTAATGTTGTTGCCCCGAATAATACTATTTCAGGTTTTTTAGCATCTATTATTGCTTTGAATACTTGTGCATAAGCTTCAGTATCATATATAGCAAGTCTTGCATCATTTACTACTAAAACTCTATCTGCTCCATATTCTATTAATGTTTTTGCTAATCCTTCTACATTATCTCCTATTAAAGCTGCAGTTACTGGAACTTCTAATTTCTCAGCAAGTTCTTTAGCTTTTCCGATTAATTCTAAACCAACATTTTGAATTACCCCGTCTCTTTGTTCTGCGAATACTAATATTCCTTTATAATCATTTAAATTCATTATCCTATCTCCTTTTTCCTAAGGTTCTCGTTATTAAACTAAATAACAAACTTTTCTTTTAATTTTTCTATAATTAAGTTAACAGCTTCTTTTGTATCTAATTCAAATACTTTACCAGCTTGTTTAGCTCCCTTAGTAAATGATTTTTTAACTTTAGTTGGAGAACCAGCTAGTCCTATTACAGCTGGGTCAACAGTTATGTTATCTGCTGTCCATACTTCTACTTCTCTGTCAAAAGCTTCTACTATTCCTTTTACTCTCATATATCTTGGAGAGTTAGCTTCTGATAAAACTGTTACTAGTGCTGGTAATTGAACGTTTACTAAGTAGTATCCGTCTTCTACAACTCTTTTAATTGTTAATGAATTGTCTTCTTTATTGTATTCCATTTCTTTTACATAAGATACTTGAGGTAATCCTAAGTGTTCAGCAATTTGTGGACCAACTTGTGCAGTATCTCCGTCAATAGCTTGTCTTCCAGCTATTATTAAATCTGCTTCTACATTTCTTAATGCTGCAGCTAGAGTATTTGAAGTTGCAAGTGTATCTGCTCCTCCAAATTTTCTGTCTGTTACTAAGATTGCTCTGTCAGCACCCATTGCAAATGCTTCTCTTAAGATTGCTTCTGCTTGAGGAGGTCCCATTGTTATTACTGTTACATGAGCTCCGTATTTATCTTTTAATTTTAATGCTTCTTCTAATCCACCTTTATCATCTGGGTTCATTATACTAGGAACTCCATCTCTGATAAGTGTTCCTTTTACTGGATCTAATTTTATCTCAGTTGTATCTGGAACCTGTTTTATACAAACTACTATTTTCATCTTCCATTCCTCCATATATTAATTCATATATTTTTATTTCTCATATTGGCTTATTTTAAAAGATTTCCTGCAATTACCATTCTTTGAACTTCTGATGTTCCTTCATAGATTTCAGTGATCTTAGCATCTCTCATCATTCTTTCAACTGGATATTCTCTTGTATATCCATATCCACCGTGTAATTGAACAGCTTTAGTAGTTACTTCCATAGCTGTTTCAGCTGCAAATAATTTAGCTCTTGCTGCATCTATTGTATATGGTAAGTGGTTGCTTTCTCTCCAAGCAGCTTTGTAAACAAGAAGTCTTGCTGCTTCTACTTTTACTTCAAGATCTGCTAATTGGAATTGAGTGTTTTGGAATTTAGCTATAGCTTTTCCAAATTGTTTTCTTTCTTTTACATATGCAACTGTTTCATCTAATGCACCTTGTGCAAGTCCTAATGCTTGAGATGCAATTCCTATTCTTCCTCCGTCAAGAGTCATCATAGCAATTTTAAATCCTTTTCCGATTTCTCCTAATAAGTTATCTTTTGGAATTCTTGCATTTTCAAATATTAATTCACAAGTAGATGAACCTCTGATTCCTAATTTCTTTTCTTTTTTACCAATAGAGAATCCTGGAGTTCCAGCTTCAATTATGAAAGATGAAATTCCTTTTAATCCTTTACTTCTGTCAGTCATTGCAAATATTACATAAACATGTGCATATCCTGCATTTGTTATGAATATTTTTGAACCGTTGATTACCCATTCTTGAGTAGCTTCATCAAATACAGCTGTTGTTTGTTGTCCTGCAGCATCTGTACCAGCATTTGGTTCAGTAAGTCCGAATGCTCCAATCCATTCTCCGCTTGCTAGTTTTGGAACATATTTTTGTTTTTGAGCTTCAGTACCAAATCTTAATATAGGCCAAGTTCCAAGAGATGTATGAGCAGATACAACAACTCCTGTAGTTCCGCATACTCTTGATAATTCTTCAACAGCCATTGCGTACATTACATTGTCTCCTCCAGCTCCTCCATATTCTTTAGGAACAGGAATTCCCATAAGTCCTATTTCAGCCATTTTTTTAACTGTTTCCACTGGGAATCTTTCTTCTTCATCAAGCTCTGTAGCTAAAGGTTTTACCTCTTTTTCAGCAAATTCTCTTATCATTTGTCTGAAAAGTTCATGTGTCTTAGGTATATTAAATTCCATTCTACTAATCCTCCTACTAGTCTTTATTAACTTTTCTATTTTTTCATTTTGTTGCTTGATTAATACTACTGCCTATACATAAACTTAAACTTATTGGAAAAAGACAGACTTTCCCCAATAAGTATTAAGTTATTTTATACAGTTTTTATTTTAGGATTTTACTATATTCTTTTTAAGATTATAGAAGCTCCCATTCCTCCACCGATACATAGAGTTGCTAATCCATAAGTTACTTGTCTTCTTCTCATTTCGTGAACAAGTGTTGTAACTATTCTGTTTCCAGATGCTCCGATAGGGTGTCCTAATGCAATAGCTCCTCCGTTTACATTAGCTCTTTCAAGTATCCATTCTTTAGTTACTCCGTGATCTTCACAAAGTTGTTTGATAACTCCTAAAGATTGAGAAGCGAATGCTTCGTTTAATTCAAATAATTCAATGTCAGTTAATTTTAATCCTGCTCTTTTTAAAACATCAGCAATAGCAGGAACTGGTCCCATACCCATGATAGAAGGATCTACTCCACCTTGTCCAACTGCTACGATTTCTGCCATTGGTTTTAAGTTATATTTAGCCACTGCTTCTTCAGATGCTAATAATGCAACTGATGCTCCGTCGTTTAATCCAGATGCGTTTCCAGCTGTTACTGTTCCATCTTTTTTGAATGCTGGTTTTAATTTAGCAAGAATTTCTGGAGTTGATTTTCTGTTAGGATGTTCGTCTCTTGAGAATAATACTGTTTCTTTTTTCATTTTAACTTCCACTGGTATTATTTCTTCATCAAATACTCCACCATCTACAGCTGCGATAGCTTTTCTTTGAGAGTTCATTGCGAACTCATCTTGTTCTTCTCTTGTAATTCCATATTTTTCAGCAATATTTTCAGCTGTTATTCCCATATGGTAATCATTGAAAGCATCTGTAAGACCGTCTGTTACCATGTGGTCTTTCATTTTGATGTCTCCCATTTTGAATCCAGATCTTACTGATGCTGGTAATACGAATCCTGCACATGACATAGATTCTACTCCTCCAGCAAGAATTAAGTTAGCTTCACCAGATTTGATTTCGTTGTAAGCAACATTTATAGATTTAAGTCCGCTTCCACAAATCATGTTAATAGAGTATGCAGGTACTTCTACTGGTACTCCACCTTTAACTGCTGCTTGTCTTCCTACACCTTGTTTGTGTCCTGCGTGTAATACATTTCCCATTACAACTTCATCTAAGTCAGCTGGGTTTATTCCTGTTTGTGCTATAACATTTTTTATTACTAGTGCACCTAAATCTCCTGGTTCTACTCCTTTAAGGCTTCCTAAAAAACTTCCGATAGGTGTTCTTTTTGCTGTTACTAAATAAACTTTTGACATTAAATTTTCCTCCTATTCCTGATTTGGTTTTTAAAATCTATTTTTTAAAATTAAAAATCTTTTTTATAACAGAGAATGTTTTCTTTATAGTTAGAAAATATTATTTCTGTATACTTTAGTTATCTTTGTTATACTTTGTTAGCAAGAATAAGTCAAGCATTTCATTTCTAATATTTTTTTATGATAACTTTTTTATCATTTTTTGATTAATTTTTGTTACCATATACTTGCATTTTTAAAAAAAACAATTTTACCCCATTATTATACTCCAATTATAGTCCAAAATCTCTTATTTTAAAAATATATTATATATATATTCTTAAAATAATTTTTATTTTTTTATATTTTTGATTAATTAATAATCATTTTATTTAAAATATTATTTTTCATTTTTTTATATAATATTATTATTTTTTTTATGATTATATTTTTATCTTTTTTGAAAATTAATACATATTTTTTACAGTTTTTTTATATTTTTTTATAATATTTTATCTATTTTTTTATATAATTTTTTTTTATTTTTTATCTTTGTTTTTCTTTCAATTCTTACATTATCAGAAAAAAAATACACTTTTATTACATTTTTATTTATTTTTTATATATTTTTATAAAAAACTATTGATTACCAACGACTTCAAACATTTAAGTTATTATTTTTTCTCAATATTTTTTAATTTTTAACTTCAATATAATAATAAAATCTTTGTTTAAAAAGTTGTATGCTCATAAAAAAACCATAAAATCTATCCTGTTGCATTTCTTATTAATAAATTCTTTCTTTTTATATATTGTATGAAAACTTGTATAATTTTATACTAAATTTGTTGATTATTTTTATTTTCTGTGATATATTTGAATAGAAATAAAAAATCACAAAACGCTTTTTATTGTTTTCAGTTTTTATATTAAAACAGTAAAAAGCGTTTTTTCTTTTGGAGGTATAAAATGGAATATCAAGAAAATAAAATGGGAACTCATAAAATTCTGCCACTCCTTATAAGTATGTCTGTTCCACCTACAATATCAATGATGATTAACTCTATGTACAATATTGTTGATTCAGTATTTGTAGCAAGTCTTGGAACAGATGCTCTTACTGCTGTCTCTTTAGCTTTTCCTATTCAAAATCTTATCCTTGCTATAGCGGTAGGTTCTGGAGTAGGAGTAAATTCTTATGTTGCAAGAAAACTCGGAGAAAGAAATCAACTTGAAGCTGATAGCACTGCAGCACATGGAATTATTCTTGCCATATTACATTATATATTGTTATGTACTTTAGGTTTTATTTTTATCAGACCTTTTTTCCAAATGTTTACAAATAACAACGAAATTTTAAAAATGGGATACAATTATACATATATAGTTACATTTTTAAGTTTTGGAACAATCATTCAAATAGCCATAGAAAAAATTCTTCAGGCTACAGGAGATACAGTTTCTCCTATGGTACTTCAAATTATAGGAGCTGTGGCAAATATCATTCTTGATCCTATTATGATTTATGGATATTTTGGTTTTCCAGCTATGGGTGTTTCAGGAGCTGCTCTTGCAACAATTTGTGGTCAGCTAATTTCTCTTATATGTTCTTTATATGTTTTGTATTTCAGGAATAAAGATATAAAAGCTGATCTTTTTAATTTTAGATGGAATAAAAATACTGTAAAAGAAATTTATAATGTTGGAATACCTTCTTTTTTTATAATGTCTATAGGTTCATTTTTAGTTATGGGAATAAATTTTATTTTAGCAGGCATTTCTGACATTGCTGTTTCTGTATTTGGAATATATTTTAAACTTCAAACTTTTGTATATATGCCTACAACTGGAGTTACTCAGGGAGCTATGCCTATTATGGCTTATAACTATGGAGCAAAAAGTAAAAAAAGGCTTTCTGAATCTCTAAAGTATTCTATTATCATCTGTGTTATTGTAAACTTTTTAGGAAGTATTCTTTTCTGGATTTTTCCTGAAAAAATTCTTTCTCTTTTTGATGCTTCTGATGAAATGATAAATTTAGGAGTTCAAGTTTTAAAAATTATAAGCCTTGGATATTCTTTTGGAAGTGTATGCTATATAGTCTCTTCTTTCCTTCAAGCTATAGGAAAAGGAATTCCTTCTCTTGCAATAACTCTTTTAAGACAAATTATTTTACTTCTTCCTGCAGCATATTTTATGGGAAAATATTTCGGACTTGCAGGAGTATGGGCTGCATTCCCAATAGTTGAAGTTATAACTTGTATTTTATGTTTCTTTATGTATAAAAATTTTGCCAAAAAAGATGCTCTTCTTGCTTAAGAAAGTTTTTAAATTTTAAATAACTATTAAAAAATATCAGCAAATTTAATTTTGCTGATATTTTTATTTTCTGTTAATTTTTAAAATTTTATTCTTCTGAAAATTTTTCTGAAAAAATTTTTTAAATATATTAAAATGTTACTATATCAGCTTTTGTATATTTTTATAAAGTCTGACATTTAAAAGTCATTTTCAAAGTATAAAATTAAAATATACTATGTAGAAAAGGAGTTTTTATGAAAAAAATACTTTTTATTTTTCTGACTCTGAGTCTTATTTCTTATGGAGACGAAGTTACACTTGATGACCTGCTTGATAAACTTACAGAAACTTCATACAGAAAAGAGATATATGAACTTGAACAGAAAAAAACAGATACACTTGAAAAATTCTACAAGATGGATAATTACAATGGAGTTAAAAGTTCTGTAACCACTTCATATGATGATACAGAACAAATATATAAGACAACAGGACGAGCAGAATTTGGTGATTTATACATAGAAGGAAAAAGAAATCATAATCCTGAAAATGACCTTATTTTTGGAATAAATAAAAATATTAAAAATATGATTTTTTCTGAAAATGATAGCAATCTCCTAAAAAATGATTTAAAAAAGGAAGCTGATAAATATACTTTTTTAAAAAATATGGAAAGCCAAAAAATAGCTCTTATTGCTCTTTATAGAGACTATAAGAATATGGAATTTGAAATCAAAATAAAAAAGAATGGGTTAAAAACTCTTAAATCCGAAGAAAAAACTCTTGAAAAATCTTTTGAATTGGGAGCTATTCCAAAAATAGAACTTGAATCTCTTCAATATAGCAGAAAAAATCTTGAAATTGAAATTCATACCCTTGAAGAAAATCTAAAAAAAATAAAAACTAGATTTCTATATGATTTTAAAATTGATATTTCTGATAAAACTCTTTCAAATATAGAACCAAACTACAAAGAAATAAATGAATATATCTCTACTATAGGGTATAAAGACATTGAAAAATTAAGAATTGAAAAAGATATTATAAAAGAAAATATAAGATATATGAATTATAATGACAAAGTTCCTGATTTTTCTCTTGGGCTTGAAAGAGATACTAGACTTGATGAAAATAGAATTGTTTTCAAAATATCAAAGCCCCTTTTCTATTATAATGCAGATCTTGAAAACGAAAGAACTTCATTTAAGCAACAGGAAATTCTTTTAAATCAAAAAATAGAAGAAAATGCAGCTGAAAAATTAAATATTGAAACTACCTATGCAAATTATATAAAAGAATATAAAGTTCTTAGAAATAAAGCTGACCTTGAAAAAAATAAATATGAAATAAAAAAGCTTGAATATTCACTTGGAAAAATTGATTATCTTGAAGTAATGGAATCCTTTGATGACTATATGGAATATGAAGTGTCACAGGAAAAAGCCAAAAATATACTTAACAGTTATGTATACGAAATTATGGTAAGAGGAGAATAAAATGAATAAAAAAATTATTGCTACAGGAATAATTATCTTTATAGTTGTTGTAGGAGGTTTTTTTTATAAATCTTCACATGCAGAAAAAAATCCTATTAATGAATATCGTCTGATGAGAGTTTCAAAAGGAGCTGGAAAAGGATATATTGATGTAGATGGAAATGTTGAAGCAAATGATACAAAAAAGGTTTTTGTTGATAAAAAACTTAAAGTTGATGAAGTATTTGTCCAAGAAGGAGATTATGTTGAAAAAGGACAACTACTTATGACTTTTGATGAAACTGAAAGAAATAATATAATGAGAAAACTTGAAAGAGAACAGCTTTCATTGGCAAAACTTAAAAGAAATCTTTTAGTTGAACAAGAGCTTAATAAAATTGGAGGAAGTTCTACAAACTATGTAAAAGATCTAGAAGAAGAAGTTAGAAAATCTGAAATTAATATAGAAGAATATATGGAAGATCTTTCAAAAACAGCAGAAAAAATAGAAAGTCCTGTAAGTGGAACTATAACTTCTCTTACAGCACAAGAAAATTATCTTGTTGATACAGATTCTCCTCTTCTTGAAATAGCTGATTTATCTGATATAAAAATTGTACTTGAGGTAGCTGAATATGATGTTAAAGATATAAAGCTAGGGCAAAATCTTATAATAAAACCTGAGGTTTTTGAAAAAAAAGAATCTTTTACTGGAGTCATTACTAAAATTTCAAGAATCTCAAAAGTTTCTACTACAACTTCTGAGAATGTACTTGAGGTTGAAGTAAAACCTAACGAAACAATACCTTATATCGTTCCAGGCTTTAAAGTTTCAGCTGTTATATATCTTGATAAAGATGATGAAAATATTATGATTCCAAAAACAGCTCTTCTTGAAGATAAAAAAAGATACTATGTATTTGTATGTGATGATTTTGGAACTATAACTCAAAGATTCGTAGAAGTTGAAAACGCTAAAGGAGACAAAATTGTTATAAAAAAAGGACTTGAGGTAGGAGAAGAAATTCTTGTTACTCCTAATCAAAATCTTAAATCTGGTGACAGAATAAAAAAGGGAGCACCAAAAAATGATAAGAGTGGAAAACTTAAATAAATATTATATAAATGGAGATATGAAACTCCATGCCCTTAAAGACATTAATTTTCATATAAAGTCTGGTGAATTTATAGCTATAATGGGAAGCAGTGGAAGTGGAAAATCAACTATGATGAATATTCTTGGTTGTCTTGACAGAAATTCAGAAGGAACATATATTCTTGACGGAACATATATTTCTAAAACTAAAGAAAAAGATTTATGTAAAATAAGAAATTCTAAAATAGGATTTGTTTTTCAGGCATTTAATCTTCTTCCTAAACTTTCTGCTCTTGAAAATGTAGAACTTCCTCTTATATATGCCGGAGTTCCAAAACATGAAAGAGAAAAAAAAGCTAAAGAAGTTCTTAAAAAAGTAGGGCTTGAAAATAGAATGAACCACAAACCAAACGAGCTTTCAGGAGGACAAAAACAAAGAGTAGCTATCGCTAGAGCTCTTGTAAATAATCCTGCTGTTATTCTTGCTGATGAACCTACAGGAAATCTAGACAGTGCTTCTGAAGAAGAGATTATGAATATTTTTACTGAACTTAACAAGCAGGGAAAAACAATTGTTGTTGTCAGCCACGAACCTGAAATTGCCAAATATTGTAAAAGAATTCTTCTTTTTAAAGATGGAAGGATTATAAAAGATGGTGATGTTTTATGAATATAGAAGAAAGTCTTAAAAGTGCTGTTAAAAGCCTTAAAGGAAATAAAGCAAGATCTTTTCTTACAATGCTTGGAATAATTATAGGGATTGCCTCTGTTATTACTATGTCTGCTATTGGACGGGGAGGTCAGGAAAATATAACAGGAAATTTAAAAAAGACAGGATATGGAAAATTCACTGTTTATGTAGATAAAGAAGATCAAACTTTCAGATGGAAATACCTTCTTGATGATGATACTATAGAAAAATTAAAAAAAACAAATGAATTTAAAGCTGTAAGTCCTATGATAAAAAAAAGGCTTTATGCGAAAATAGGTGGCCGTGATGAAATTATGTGGCTTACTGTCACAACTCCTGAATACGAAGAAATTGATAAAATAGATTTGATTTCCGGAAGAAGTTTTCTTTCATTTGAATATAAGACTGGAGAGCGTTCTATTCTTATTGATCACATTACTGCAAAAGATTTATTTGGAAATGTAAGAAATGCTCTTGGAAAAACTATTGAAATGTCTCAGAGCAGGAAAAGTGTAAAAATAAGATATACTATTGTAGGAGTTTTTCAAAATCAATTTGAACAATATGTAAAAGCTATGGGAGGACGGCGTATTCCTAGATTTGTCAGAATGCCTTTAAAGTCATATGATAAAGTTTATGATTTAAAAACAAATGGATATACTGATATTATAATTGAATCCAAAAATCCAGATTTAATGTCTCAAGATATGGCAAAAGCAAAACATATATTAGAAAACATAACTGGAGTAAAAGATTTGTATGAAGTAGGAACTCTTTCTGATGGAGCTTCATCTTTTGATAATATTCTTACAACTTTAAATCTCTTTGTAACATTTGTTGCTGGCATCTCTCTTTTTGTAGGAGGAATAGGTGTCATGAACATCATGCTGGTAAGTGTTATTGAAAGAACAAAAGAAATAGGAATAAGAAAAGCTATTGGAGCTTCTGATAAAGATATTCTTATACAATTCCTTATGGAATCAGTTATACTTACAGGGTGTGGAGGTATTCTTGGAATTGTTATAGGAATTATTTTAGCCATTGGTATTGGTAATATTATAAGTATTCCTCCTGTTTTTTCTATATCTTCATCTCTCATTTCTCTTGGAGTTTCTATGGGAATAGGAATTATTTTCGGAGTTATTCCTGCTAAAAAAGCTGCAGAACTTAATCCTGTTGATGCTTTAAGAAGTGAATAAAATATATTTTTTTATTTTTATAAAAAATTTTTTTATTTCTTAACATCTATAAATTAAATTCTTTAAAATATATTTTTTTGTTTTTTATTTATTTTACAAAAATAAAACTATCTTATTTTAAGATTATATGGTATACTTATTGAGTAGTGATGAAACAGCAGTTTAATAATTTAAAGTTTTAATATTTAAAGCTTCTTTAAAAAAACATTTTTCTAAAAATAATTTTTACAAGTATCCTTCAAGTATTATTGAGTTAAAAAAATTAAGTCAGGTTATCATTATTAACAAAATTAATATGGAGGTATCACATGAAAGGTACAGTAAAATGGTTTAACGCAGAAAAAGGTTTTGGATTTATAACAGGAGAAAATGGTAAAGATGTTTTTGCTCATTTCTCTCAAATAAAAAAAGAAGGTTTTAAATCTCTTGAAGAAGATGAAAAAGTAAGCTATGACCTAGTTCAAGGAGAAAAAGGTCCACAAGCTTCTAATATAAAATCTTTATAATACATAAGCTTTTAAAGGAACTGAAAAACAGTTCCTTTTTTATTTACAAATACTTAATAAAAAAAGAAGACAGATTTATTCCGTCCTCTTTTAATGCTATATAACAATCAGTTGTTATTTAGAACTTACCCATAATCCATGAAGATTACAGTATTCTCTTGCTTTTACAGATTTTCCTTTAGGAACTTCAAAGAAAGCTTCTGGAGCATCCCCTGCTTTTAAATATTTTCTGTAAAGTTTATCTTCATCTACAATAATTTCTATCATAGTGATATAATGATTTTCAAGCATTGGGTGTGCTGTTTCTTTCCCAACTTTTATAAGATATCCATTTTCTTTTTCTTCAATATAAGGAACATGTTTTTCTTTTGCTGCGTCTTCTGTGTGTTCTTCCAGCTTTTCAACTTTAATTCCGTCAGCTTTTCCTGTACACTCTTTGCTTTCCTTGTAAATAACTTCTGCTACCATTCCGCATTCAGACTTAAAAAGATCTAATTTTTCCATTTCATTCCTCCTTATTCTTTAATTTCTCTTTATTAAGAGAATTTAATTTTTTATCATTTGTTCATGACAGTGTTTGCATATACCTTTGAAATATATATGTTTTTCTTTTATTTCAAAGCCTTCCAAACCTGCAAGATCAAGTGTATCACTGTTCATTTCTATATCATAAATATTTCCACATTTCTCACATTTAAAATGACCGTGAAGTTCTAAATAAGCATCATACCTCGTTTCATTTTCTTCTATAACAAGAATATTTACAATTTTCTTTTCTATAAAAAGATTAAGAGTATTATATACAGTTGTTTTTGAAAGAGTTGGTATTTCTTTATTCAAGGCTCTATATATAGTATCAACAGTAGGATGTATTCTATTTTGTAAAAGGAACTCATATATTTTCATTCTCTGATAAGACGGCTTTATTCCGTTTTCTTTTAAATATTCCCCAACATTTTCCACATTATGTGTCATTTACATTCCTCCTTTCAGATAATCTCAACAATTTTGTAATGATTATAATTCATTATATAAAAAAATATGAAAAAAGTAAAGTATTAGTTGAGGAATTTCAAAGGCTACAGCTGTTTTTTCATCACATAACGATCTATTCCAGGTTCATATTCATCAAGTTCTAAGGATTCTATATAATAATCAAGATTCTTGTAAAGTGTTATTGCTTTTTCATTTTTAGGATCTACAGTGAGAGATATTACTTCTATTCCATAATTTTTAAAATAATTTTCACAATGAACAAGAAGATTAGTTCCTATTCCCTGTTCACGATATTTTTCCATTACAGAAAAGCCATAAAGAAAAGCTTCTGGTCTATCAAAGGCAACCATAAATTCTGCTGCTCCTATAACGATTCCATTTTCAACAACAGCAAAAACTCTTCCAAATTTTACTATCGGCTTTAATATCCATAAATCTACTCCACCAAATCTTCCAAAAGTAGATTTTTCCATTTCCACAATTCCGTCCATCAAATCTTTATCTTTTATGGATACTTCCACTATTTTCATAATCTCTCCCTAATATTCAATCTTTGTAAGATAAAGTCCTCCTGGCTCAGCAACTTCTATCTTTCTTTGGATATGAGGCTCATTTAAAAGAAGTTCTAAATAATTTTCTGGTTTTCTTTTAAAATATACATCAAGTGCTGTTCCTACGATTATTCTAACCTGAGTTTTTAAAAAAGCACTTCCCTCTATATATATCCCTATCTCATTTTCCTTTTTATAATATACATCTATTTTATATATCTCTCTTACAGTTGTTCTGTTATTTTCATCTTTTATTCTGAAATTATTAAAATCATGTTTTCCTTCTAAGACAGAAAGTATGCTTTTTAATTTTTCAGGATTAACTTCTTTTGATATATATGTCTTATATCTTCTTGAAAAAACATCTTTTTCCCATGTTATTATATATTCATAAGCTCTTGCTTTAGGCATATAACGAGCATTAAAACTCATATCTTCTTCATCTATATCAAAAATAGAAATATCTGAAGGAAGAAGTTTATTAACTGCTCTCTGTAAATTTTCAAGAGGTATGGTAAGAGTGGAATCTATTATAAAATTTGAAACCTGCATTCTAGCATGAACTCCTCTGTCTGTTCGCCCTGCTGTGATTAGGTTTACTTCCTTTTTTAAAATTATATTTAATACTCTTTCAATTTCTCCTTGTACAGTTCTTTTATCTGGTTGCCTCTGAAAACCATAAAAATCACTGCCATCATAAGAATATGAAATTTTTATATTTCTCATACACTCTCCTGAAAATAATTAATAATTCAATACATATAGCATATAGCTAAAGCAAAGAATTGTCAAATTTATTCATCTTTCCTTTTATTTTATTCGTACCGACTAAAACTTAATAAATAAAATTTTTAATTATTATAATTTTCTATAATCTTATCTCTTACAATATTGTTTAAATTTTTCTTTTCTTCATCAGAAAGAATAGAAATGTCAATAGGTTTTTCTACTATAAGCTTTACTTTCCTGTTTCTGCTTACTGCTATGCTTCCTCTTTTCTGAATATTTATTGCCCCGCATATTGTCATTGGAACAATAATTCCATTTGTATCAAGAGCCAGTTTAAAACTTCCTTTTTTAAAATTTCCAATTTCTCCTGTAAGACTTCTTTCTCCTTCTGGAAAAATAACTGTTGGATAACCTTCTTTTACTATTTTAACTGCTTTTTTTATACTTTTTATACCTTCTCTGGGATTGCTTCTGTCTAAAAATATATACTTCCCTCTTCTCATCCATCTATGAAAAAAAGGCCATGATTCCATCTCTTTTTTTGCAACAAAACCAAGATCAAATTTTATTCCTGAAAGAATAACAGGAATATCAAAATTGCTTTGGTGATTTGCTATTAAGACTATTCCTTTTTCTCTATTCAAATGTTCAAATGCTTCCTTATCTTTATATACTACTTCAACTTTAGTTCCAAGAACCTTTAAAAAGCAACAACTTATATCACGCAAATTTTTTCTAGCTGTAAAAGTTTTTTTCTTTTTATTTTTATAAAAATGTGCAGGTATAAAAGTTATCTCTTTATATATAAAAAGACAAACAGCAGAAACAGTAGCAAGTATTATTCCAAACATGAAACCTCCTATCAAAGATTTTCAACAGCTTTTTTTATAGTACTGTATTCAAAACCTTTTCTCATTAAACTTTCAACTTTTTTTCGGTATTCTTTATCCCCCATTCTCTCCCATAATTTTTGAATCTCTGTAATTTCATTATCTATATTTTCACTTAAAAGTTCTCTGACTAATGAGCCTTTTATCCCTTTTAAAGCAAGCTGATATTCAAGCTTTTTCTTACCCCAATTTTTATGAGATTCTATGAATGATTTTGCAAAGTCACCGTCATTTAAATAACACATGTTATTTAATTTCGTAATCACTTTAGATATTATAATTTTTTCTTTGTATTTTGTCAAAAGTTTTGTTTCAAGTTCCTTGGTACTGTAATCTCTTTTTCCTAAAAGCCAATAAGAAAAAGAAAGAGCCGAAGATTCGGCTAAAAGCATATAGCTTTCCCTATCAATCTCCATGCTCTCTTTCATATTGTATTCTTTTATTATATTTTTTTGCAAATAAAATTCAGCACCGTTTTCAAAAAGAATTTTATTCTTCTGAATCCTCAAAATTTTCATTTTCTTCCACATCCTCTTCTTCAGTGCCTGTATGAGCTGTTCCTATTGCATTTTTAGCTTTTAGCTCGTCATAAATTGCATTGAACAAGTCTGCTTCTTCTTCAAGTCTTGCTTTTACATTTTCTTTACCTTGTCCAAGTCTTATATCTCCATAACTGAACCATGCTCCTGATTTAGAAACTATATTTGCTTCAATAGCAGCATCAAGAACTTCTCCTACTCTTGATATTCCCTTTCCGTACATAATCTGGAATGAAGCTTCTTTAAAAGGAGGAGCAATTTTATTCTTTGTTACTTTAACAAGAACTTCATTTCCTATTATATCGTCTCCCTGTTTTACAGATCCTACTCTTTTTATTTCCATTCTTACAGAAGCATAGAATTTAAGAGCTTTACCTCCTGTTGTTGTTGTCTGAGGTCCAAATCCAAATCCTCCTATTTTATCTCTTATTTGGTTAATAAAAATAAGAGTTGTTTTTGATTTATTAAGAGTTCCTGTTAACTTTCTAAGAGCTTTTGACATAAGTCTTGCCTGAAGTCCCATTTGTTGATCGCTCATTTCTCCATCTATTTCTGCTTTAGGAACAAGTGCTGCAACTGAGTCAACTACTATTACATCAACAGCTCCTGAACGAACTAGCATGTCTGCTATTTCAAGAGCCTGTTCTCCAAAATCAGGCTGAGATATAAGCATTTCATCAATATCAACTCCAAGAGCTTTTGCATACACAGGATCAAGAGCATGTTCAGCATCTATAAATGCAACTACTCCTCCCATTTTTTGTGCTTCTGCTATAATATGAAGAGCTATAGTTGTTTTTCCTGAGCTTTCAGCTCCATATATTTCTACTATTCTTCCTCTTGGAACTCCTCCAAGCCCAAGGGCAGCATCAAGATTTATACTTCCTGTAGGAATTACATCTATATTCATTGAAGCATTTTCTCCAAGCTTCATTATAGACCCTTCACCAAAATCTTTTGTAATCTGCTTTATTGCATTTTCAAGTGCTTTGTTTTTATCAACTGCTTCATTTTTTTTAACTGCCATATGAGTAGAACCCCCTTAAATTAATTAGTTACTTTATCCATATATTTTTCTATCTCTTTTAAAATTATATCTTCACTCAATTTATTCATACAATTAAGATGTCCTTTAGGACATTCTCTGTTTCCATGAAGGCTGCACGGAGAACAAATTTCATCTTTATAAATTAAAGTGCTGTTTTCATCATACTCAAACATTCCAGGATCAGTAGGGCCAAATATTACATAAGTACGACATCCTACACCTCTTCCTATATGAAACGGACCAGAATCATTTGTTACCATAAGCTTTGCTTTTGAAAGAAGTGCTCCACTTTCTTTAAGAGAAAGTTTTCCAGCAAGATTTATACATACATCTCCACTTATTTTATTTATGTGGTTACATCTTTCTATATCTTCCCGTCCTCCTATGAGAACTGTTTTTATTTTATATTTTTCATAAAGTTTTTTAGCAAGATTTCCAAAACCTTTTTTAGTCCATTTTTTAGTCTCTTTTGAAGCTCCAGGAGCCATTACAAAAAATCCTTCATACCCTTTTACTTTTTCTAAATCTTTTTCAGAAAAGGAAAATAAAAGTTCTTCTCCTCTATATTTAAGTCCCAATTTTTTAAAAGGCTTAAAGTAATTTTTTACAATAGTATCATCAACATGATATTTTATAAGTTTCATTTTTACCAAAAGAGATTTCCACCATTTTCTCTTTGGATATACAAGAACTTTTGCTCCAGAAGAAGCTATTTGCTTAGATATAATTTTTGATCTTATTTTACTATGAAGATCAAAAACATAGTCGTACCCATTCCCTGCTAATTTTTTTCCAAAAGCTACCATATTTTGATATCCATCATTTTCTTTTTTATCAAAAAGAATAAGATTATCAATATAAGGCACTCCTTCTATGGAATCTTTAAAATTTTTCATAACAAGAAAATCAACCGTCATATCTGGATATTTTTCTTTCAGCTGTTTTAAAACAGGAGTTGTAAGAATAACATCTCCTATTGAACTAAGCCTTATAATAAGTATTCTCACAATTACATCACTAACCTTTATTTCTTAATTTTTTTCTGAAATCTCCCCACCAATGAAGATAACTGTTTAAAAGCTTTGCACCTTTAAAATAAAAAGCTTTTGTATCTATATATTCATCTAAATCAAAAAAACAACTTTCTCTTAAATATATATATTCATACATTTCTCCAAATTTTCCATATATATTTTTAAGAAGTTTACAATCTATAAGATATATTCTGCTGTCTGTAACAAGAAAATTTTCTATTTGAGAATCTCCATGAAGAAATCCTTTTTTATGAATTTCTCTAAGAGAACTGCATACAATATCAATATCTTTTTCTGTACTTGCTCTGCTTTCTATGTATTCACTTACAGAAAGGGAATCAACAGTCATTCCAAATCTTCTTTTTTCAAGTGCAAGAAAAGGTCTTGGAGCATTAAAGCCATTAAGCATAAGTTTTTCCAACTGCTTACATTCCCTCATGCTTTCGCCACCTCTAAATATAGAAAGGAATCTCTGCCATTTTCTTCTATTTTTCTCTTTTGGAACTTTCAAAACATATCTTTTCCCATTTATCCTAATGACTTCAACAAGACTTCTGCTATCATCTTTTAAAGTTCTTAAGACTGTATAATCTCTGCCCTTTATCCTCGTATAAAAATCCACAGTATCTTTCTGGTTATAATATATATAATCTCTGCCTTCTTTTCTTCTATCCATTTTTATCTTTTCCCAAATATTTTTTTATAGCTTCTGTCACTGCTTCAGGAGTAATATCTCTCATACATTTAAAATGTCCTTCAGGACATTTTTTTCCTCCGTGCATTCCACAAGGTCTGCAAGAAAGATTATTTATTTCCATTACTTCACTGTTTCTGCTCCAAGGGAAAAAACCAAACTCTTTCACTGTTGGACCAAATAATGCTATTATTCTTGTATTTTCAGAAGCTGATCCTATATGAACAGGAGATGAGTCATTTGTTAGTAATACATTTCCTTTTTTTAAAACTGCTGCTAAATCTAGGAGAGAAGTTGCTCCTCTTAAATCTATAATCTTTTCTTTATGAAGAGAAAGAGACATTTCTTCCTTTCCTCCAATTGCAATAATTCCTATATTTTCATCTTCTGAAAGATTATCAATAACCTTGTTAAAATATTCCACAGGCCATTGTTTTGTAAACCATTTACTTCCCGGAGCTATAATTACAGTTTTTTTATTTTCAAGATTATTCGCTTTCCAAATATTTGCAGCCTTTTCAAGAGAATCTTTATCAGGAAAAAGTTCTATTTCGTATCTTTTTCCATTTGTTTCAGGACAATTTATAAATGATAAAAGTTTTTCAACTTCGTGCTTAGATTTATCATAATGAATTTTTTCTGTAAAGAAAAATCCTCCTGCTGCATTGTCATATCCCTTTCTTACAGGAGATCTTGAAAGCCACGAAAGAAAAGAACTTCTAAGATATCTGTGAGGAGTTATCACAAGATTAAAATTTTCATATCTAAGTCTTTTTCCAAGTTCATAAATACCTCTTATTCCTTTATGAGCTCCTCTTTTGTCATACTCTATTATCTCATTTATATATGGATTATTTTTTAAAACTGCCGCTCCTGCAGGTGTTGTTACATAAGCTAAATATGAATCAGGATATGATTCTTTTATTTTCCTTACAAGAGGTGTAGAAAGAACTATATCC
Source organism: Fusobacterium perfoetens (assembly GCF_021531595.1). Taxonomy (NCBI): domain Bacteria; kingdom Fusobacteriati; phylum Fusobacteriota; class Fusobacteriia; order Fusobacteriales; family Fusobacteriaceae; genus Fusobacterium; species Fusobacterium perfoetens. Next base: position 16,464 of record NZ_JADYUD010000009.1, on the reverse strand, counting down.
CCTATAAAGGCTGTATGTATTATTAATATTCTCAATTTTTCACCTCTTACTTCTGATTTTTCAAAAGCTTTTCTTCTAAAAGAGTTAAAATTTCTTCTTCAACAGATTCGTCATAAGAATCAAAATATTTATGTGAATAATCTTCTTTCATTTTTCTCTCAGGTCTATCTGGAATTACATACTCTGCATTAGGATTATTATAAACTCCCCATCTTACAGGGCTTTGTGTTTTCTTATTTGGGTATATAGCAACTATTTCTTTTTGAAGAGAACCTGCTATATGAGTAGGACCTGTTGATCCTCCAAAATAAACTTTTCCTTTTTCAATAATTGCAGCAAGATTTAAAAGAGAACCACCATTTGCAAAAAGATATACTCTCTCTCTTCCTATTTTTTCTATTATTTTTTGTCCTCTTTCTTCCTCTGAAATATGACATGTAATAATTATATCCATACCTTTTATCCTGTCATATATTTTTTGAAGAAGAGAAACATACTGATCATCTGTAATATTTTTTGCAGATCCCCCCATAAAAGGATTTACAACAAGAGAAATATTTCCTATATTTTTTTCTTTAAAAAATATCTCTGCTACTTCTCTATGAGAATCTTCAAGATAAATTTTAGTTTCTATCTCAAAAACTTTTTCAAATCTCTCAGAATCTATTTTTTTTATAAGATCAAGATTATAGTCAGCTTCATTTTTTACAGACTTTGATCTTTTCTGATAGACTCCCTGATTAAAAGCAAAGAAAGAAGATATTTTTGAAATAGGCCCTATTCTTCTTTTTGCTCCACTGGCTTTTGCAAGTTTTGCTATATAACTGTCATTATAAAGTGCCACAAATATATCAGCATTAAAATATTTTATTTTTTCAAGAAGTTCTTCCTGTCTGAAATCATCTATTTTATAAACTCTATCCACAAAAGGAAGATTTTTTACTATTTCATAATTATAATTTCTTACTAGAAGAATTATTTCTGCCTCAGGATACATTTTTTTCGCCATAAAAAAGCTAGGAATAGATAGTATCAAATCCCCTATTTTATCCGTTCTTGATATTATTATCTTCATAATATACTCCATTTTTATATATTTCTCTTAATTTAAAATACTTAACCATGGAATACATAGCACTTGCTGAAGCTATCATAAGTCCTTCTATTCCATCTAAAAATCCTAATCTTATTATATACATTTTAATAAATTTATATATTGGATTAAATATTATCTGAAGTGCTGAAGGTTTTTTACCTTTTCTGTAATAATCAAGAGCTCCTTCAGTTGTATATCTGTTAAATTTTACAAAATAATCTTGAATTGTAAGATAACTATGATGAAGTATATCTTCTTTTAAAGTATAAACTTTTTTATCAGTCTTAAATTCTTCATGAACCATGTTATCATTAAATCTTCCTGCTGATTTTTTAAAAAGTCTTATATGATAGGAATTACTCCATCCTCCATGTTTTAATTTTTTCCCAAAACACACAGAAGTAAAGTTTACTGTAAATACTTCACCTTCAATTTCTCCATTTTTTATTCTTATTATTTTTTCTTTTAAAGCAGGAGAAATTTCTTCATCAGCATCTATGTTTAAAATCCATTCGTTTGAGGAACTATCTATAGCTTTATTTCTCTGCATTCCATATCCAAGCCACTTTTGATATATAAATTTTGCCCCAAACTTTTCTGCTATTTCTTTTGTTCTGTCTGTAGAACCACTATCCACTATAACTATTTCATCTGCAAATTCAGCTACTGAATTAAGAGTTCTCTCAAGTATTTTTTCTTCGTTAAGTGTTATCATTGCAACTGATAATCCCATAATCATATCCCCTTTAAAATTTTATGATACCCAACCATATATTTTTCCAAGTAAAAGATTTCTTCCTATCATAAGATTAATTTTAAATTTTTCAGGTGTAAATTTTCTAAGTTCTATTCTTCTTATCATATCCCAATTTGGTGAATATGAATTTGTTCCTTTCTTAGTAGTAATAAATCCTTTTACTCCAAGAGTTTTTAAAAGCTCAATTGTCTTTTTATTTCTGTGTCCCCATGGCCAGCAGAAATACTCAACTTTATTATTTAATTTTTCCTCTATTATAGATTTATTAATTAAAAATTCCTTTTTGATACGATTTTCTGCATCTTCTTCTGTTTCAATCATAACATATGGTTCTATATGTTCATTTATATATTTTTGACCTAAAGATAAAATTTCCTTTTCATCTTTTCCTTTTAAATCTGAAATATAAAAATCTCTAAACTTTTTAAAAAATTCTTTATTTATTACTATTCCAGGGCCTGAATATTCTCCACGCTTAGGAAATTTTGGAAATCCTTCTTCAATATCTCCATAAAGAAAAATATCTGTACAATCCATACTATCTTCTTGAAACACACCTTGAAATTCCAAAGTTTTAAATTCAGCCATATGTTTATGAGAATGAGACTGAAAGTCAACAAGTCCACTTTCATACATTTCTTTTATTTCTGACCAAGTCATATACTGCTCTGTTGTCCCATCATTAAGAGCATTATATTTTTTTATTGCATTATAATTTGCAATTCCATTTTTTTCTATTTTTGTTTCTCCCCATCTTTTTTCGCCTATATATAAAGTATTCAGAAAAATTGTTGCTTTCATGTTATATTTTTTTAAAAGTGGAAAAACAATTTTGTAGTTATCATAATATCCATCATCAAAAGTTATAAGAACACTGTTTTTAGGTGTCTCTTTTTTTCCATATTCAGAAACTGTAATAGTCTTCATATTTTTTTCTTTAAGAATTTTTAAATGTTCTTCAAAAAGTTCAGGTGTTACATTTGAAAGAGAATTTACTTGATGGTAAAGAAAAACTGGAATTCCCTTTCCGGTAAAAATAATAACTGCCACTGCAATAATTATTAATATATATATCATAAAATTCCTCCAAATTTATCCAAATAGACATATTATTATATAAATATAAACATATAAAAAAATATATTTAACTTTATTTTTATTTATCTATAAATAATTATATCAGATTAATTTTTTTTAATCTATATTTATATTTTTTATTTATCAAATATTTCATTTATAAAGATTAGAAGTTTTTTCCCCTTTTTCTTTAAACCATCTACGAAGTTCTTCAGGCTCTAATATTTCAGCTTCATTCCAAAAACATGAAAAATATCTTTTTCCCTGAAGCTCTGAACATTGGAATTTACAAATATTTCCTTTTTGTTCTAAAAGTTTAGGTCTATATGTTTTTATCACTTTTAAAATTCTAAGCCCTTCATCTGTAAATCTTACTGTTACATTTTTATTATAAGAAAGAAATGGATCAAAATTTTCTATAACTTTATTGACAAACTCCATTTCTTTATCATAAGTCTTTTTCTCAGTAACATAAACTGATTTTATGTTTCTAAGTGTAAAATTTTTAAATTTACTTTCATCTTCATCATATGAAAAGATATAATTTTTAAGCTCCAGTTCAGAAGATCCCATATAATAAGGAGATATAATTTTTTTAATTTCATCTGCAAAAGTAACTATAATTTTTTTCCTATTTTCTATTGCATACATTATTTTTTCAGCAGTATTCTTAAAAATAAAAAGTTCCCTGCTTTTTTTTGACTGCTGTGCATAATAAAGAAATATATTTCTAAAATATTCAGCTTCTACTTCTATATTTTTTTCAGCTAAAAAAGAATAATAGTTTTCAAGATTTCTTTTATTTAAATTAAACTGAATAATTTTTTTAGAGCCATTATATTTATAGTTATACACTTGCTTAAATCCATCTGATTTTTCAAAAATATAATTGCACAAGAAATTTTTCGTGATTCCAAAGTCTTCCAAATCACTTTCTATTATTTTATATATTTCATTAGGAATTGTTATTCTAAGTTTTTTTTCCATAAAATACCCCTTAAATAGTTTCTCTATTATTTAGAATAACATTTTTTTCACAATATTACAAATTCATATTTTATGAACAAAAAAAATATTTTTTTCATTGAAATATATAGTTTTTTAATTGTATATAAGAACAAAATATTTAACTTATTGAAGTATGGATATATTTTTATATAAATTATAAAATACTGATAATGACAAAAGATTTAGATAAAAGGATACTGTAATGTATCTTTAATACATAAATCGGGGAGGAAATATTTATGACAAAAAATAAAAAAACTTTTTGGGAAAATTATCGTTTTTCTATAATACTTCTTGGTTCAATTATCTTAGGAAGTATTCTTGGAGGAATTTTAAAAGAAAAAGCCTCTATACTTAAACCTTTTGGAGATCTGTTTATAAATGCTATGTTTACAATCGTTGTTCCTCTTGTTTTTGTAACAATAAGTAGTTCTGTTGCAAGCATGAGTAATATGAAAAGACTTGGAAATATCTTAAAAAGTCTTCTTCTTGTTTTCTTTTCAACAGGTTTTATAGCATCAATTATTATCATATTCATTGTTTTGGTTTATCCTCCTGCACAGGGAATAAATCTTAATCTTCCTCCTGCTGAAGCATTAAAACCGTTTCAGACTGGAGATCAAATAGTAGCTGCACTTACTGTTACAGATTTTCCGCAGCTTATTTCAAGAAGTAACATGCTTCCTCTTATAATTTTTTCTATCGTATTTGGGTTTTGTGTAAATATGGTAGGAGAAAAAGGGAAAGTTATAGCAAATGGACTTGAAGTTCTTGCTGCTGTATTTTTAAAAATGATTAATCTTTTAATGTATTATGCACCAATTGGTCTTGGAGCTTACTTTGGAGCATTAGTTGGGCAATATGGACAAGAACTTTTAGGTTCTTATGCAAGAGCAATGCTTATATATTATCCCCTATGCCTTGCTTACTTGTTTATTGCTTTCCCTGCTTATGCTTATATCTCAGCTGGGACAGAAGGACTTAAAGCATTAAAATATGTCATTTCCCCTGCAATTACAGCAGTAGCTACTCAAAGTTCTATTGCAACACTTCCTGTAAATTTGGAAGCATGTGAAAATATAGGTGTTCCTAAGGACATCAGAGAAATTGTTCTTCCTATAGGAGCTACTGCACATATGGATGGAACATGTTTTAGTACTATTTTAAAAATCTCTTTCCTTTTTGGAATCTTTGATATTCCATTTACTGGAATAGGAACTTATGTAAGTGCTGTTCTTATTGCTTTAGTAGGAGGAGTTGTTATGTCAGGAGTTCCTGGAGGAGGACTTATAGGAGAAATGTTCATAGTTTCTATATATGGATTCCCTCCTGAAGCATTTCCTATAATAGCTACAATAGGATACCTTGTAGATCCTCCTGCAACAATGATTAATGCCAGTGGTGATACTATTGCCTCTATGCTTGTAGCAAGACTTGTAGAAGGAAAAGATTGGATTTTAAAAGGAAAACAGGAAGCATAGTTACAAAACTTAATAATTTTTGACATTTCTTTCTCCCTAAAGTATAATATCAATGTAATTCTGGGGAGAATTAAATAAAAGGTCTTAAGAAAGCTGCTTGGGCATATCTTAAGACCTTTTTGTTTATAAATCTAATATCTAAATACTTCTTTGTCGTCGTGTATTCCTGAAGTATCAATTTCTATTTTTCTTAGAGTAAAGTTTTGATCTTTCATTTCTTTTAAAATTTCATTTAAAGAATCTGCTATTTTATCTGCATAAAGTTTATAGTTTTTTGTATCAACATTAGAACCTCTTGCAAGTTCAATATCAACTTCAACTCCTCCATCTCTTTCTATATCAACTTCTATTTCTTCAACATTTATATTTTTTCCAGCCTCAAGAACAGGGAAATTTTGATAAAGTTTGCTCTCAATCATATGTTCTTCCCTATCGTAATGCTCTGCAAAAGCTGCTGCTGTCATAAGAAAAAATAAAGCTGCTGCTATTTTTTTCATTTTTTATCCCTCCTTGATATTGATATTTATTTTTTAGATATTCTTTAGACGATTAAAAATACAAAAAAGGTATAATTTTTTATTTTTATTTTTTAAAAGGAAATCAGACACTTTATCAGTAATAAAAGAATAGGAGGGATATTATGAGTTTTAATGAAATTATATTAAAAAAAATTATTTTTAAACCTAAAATTACTTTTCTTTCTCTTGCTGTTGGTATGTTGATATTTATAGTATCTCCATATGAATTTAAACTTAATGCTGCTATCTTTCTTTCTATTGAAGCACTTATTTTATGGGGAGCTTCTGCTATGGATAATGCTATAATTTCAGTTCTTTTTTTAGCTGGAGCTACTTCTCTTTCTCTTGCGCCTTATAAAATTCTGTTTCAATTTCCTGCAACAGAAAATTTTTATCTTATAATTCTATCCTATTTAATCACTAAAGGTGTTACAGATACAGGAACTGCTTCTGTAATTTCAAAAAGTATTATGGAAAAGATAGCAAAAACTCCTATAAAGCTTATATTTTTCTCTTATATAGCAGGTTTTTTGCTAATTTTTTTCATACCTCAGCCTTTTCCAAGGGTAATTCTTCTTGCTGCTTTTTATAGAGAGTTCTTTAAAAGCCAGAATCTTACAGCAGACAGTAAAGAAATACTTTATTTCAGTATATTCACAGCTTCAACATTTACATCTATGTTTTTTATGAGTGGAGATATGCTTCTTAACTATGTAGTTGTAGCTATTTCTGGAGCTCAAATAAACTGGGCTCAATGGGCTTTATATATGTCTTTGCCTGCAAGTGTTACTTGTATTCTGACATTTATTCTCTTCATAGCTGTTTTTAAAAAAGAAATAAAGAATTCTCATTTTATTATTTCTGAGAAAAAAAATAAAAAAGTTTTATTAACTGCTGAACAGAAAAAAATGTTTTTTATATGTCTTATAATATTTATCGGATTTGCTTCTCAAAGTTTCCATCATATGAAATCTGTATATATTATGCTTATAGGAGTAATTCTTGGATTTACTTTAAAAATTATAAAACCTGATGCAATAAAAAATATTAATTGGAAACTTCTTATATTTTTTACAGGAGCATTTTCAGTAGGTGGTGTTTTAAATTATTCAGGGGCAGCAGATATTATAACAAAAAAACTTCTTGTTCTTGTCCCAGTAGGAAATTTTAATGAAAAAATAATTTTCCTTATAATAATTACTCTTATTCTTAATTTTTTTCTTGGCAGTGCTGTAACTACTTCATCAGTTGTAATTCCTACAATAGCACAACTTGGAATACTTCCTCCTCATTCTGCTGTTCTCACTCTTTTTGTTTATACAGTAGTGAGCATTCAGTACATACTTCCTTTTCACCATGCTACAGTAATGGTAGGATTTGGAGAAGGACTTTACGGCAATAAAGTAATAATAAAATATGGTATTCTTCTTACTGTTCTTACATTCTTTATTGTCCTTTATATATGTATTCCATGGTGGAAATTTATAGATATCTTATAATAAAAGAGAGCTGGTACAAATTACTACCAGCTCTCTTCATATGAGTTAAAATTTATCTAAAATTGGGTTTTTGCCTAAAACTATTTATTATTTATCATAATATCTAGAATTACTTCGTCTGTAACTTTCATTCCATCTTGTCCTAAAATTCCTGCATTTTTAATAGTAGATTCTACATCTCTTCCTACTATTCCTTCTCCAAATAAGAATCTTCTATTTTTCTTAGCTGCAAAGTAAGAATCAAATGCACAAGTAATTCCACTTGCTATTTTTGTAGCACATGAACTTTTTGCTCCGTCACATATAACTCCAGAAAGAGTTCCTAAAGTTGTTTCTATTGCCCATGTAATTTGTTCTAAGCTTAATCCATCTAAGAATGATATTGCTCCTGCTGCTCCTGCACTTGCACAAATTGCTCCACAATATGCTGAAAGTCTTCCTATATTACTTTTAATATGAATTGTAGTCATGTGAGAGAAGAAAAGTCCTCTTATTAATTCTTCGTGAGAAATTCCTTTCATTTCACAGAACTTAATAACACCTAAAGATGCTGTCATTCCTTGGTTTCCACTTCCACTTGTTGTCATAACTGGCAAAGAACATCCGTTCATTCTTGCATCGCTTCCTGCACTTGCAAAACTTGCCATATTATTTCTGATATCGTTTCCGTAAACTCCCTCTTCAATTCCTTCTTTTATTGTTTTTCCTATAGCAATTCCCCAGTCATTAGTAAGTCCTTCTTTTGCTATTGCTGTATTATAGTCTATAACTTTTTGGAATATTGGTTCTATAAGAGAAAGATCTATAGTTTTTGCAAGTTCATAAATTAATTTTACAGAAAGGAAACTTCTGTCAGTCATTACATCTCCACCACATTTATCATCACAAGAACATCCTTTTACTTCTTGTCCATTTTTCATAATTTTTGTGATATTTGTATGGTAATTTTGAATTTCTACCATTGCAGTATCATTTCCACAAGTTCCTTCTATTCTTATGTATAATTTTACATCTCCTTTATTTAAATATACATTTATTTTTCCTGAATTTACATATTCTCTTACTTCTGGAAGACGAGCTGTGTCAACATGAGATATAACCATTAATTCTCTTTCACAGTTTCCTAAGATAGCTCCCATTGCAACAGAGGCTTCAATCCCTACCATTCCTTCAGAATTAGGTATTTTAACACTCTTAACATTTTTTATCATATTTCCTGAAAGATAAATATCTATTTTTTCAGGAACATTTTCTAATACACTTGTAAGTTTACTTGCTGCATAAGCAATAGCTATAGGTTCTGTACATCCTTCTGCAGGTATTATTTCTTCATTTAATATACTTAAAATTTTATCAATCATCTTTTCCTCCTAAATTTTTCATTTTATAATTCACTTATATAATAAGCAATTTTTATGCCATAATAAAAAAATATTTTTTTACCATAACTTCTGTTTTAATATATCATTTACATTTTTTTATTTTTTATTTTAATTTTCATTTTGAAAATAATTTTCATTTTGAAAATTATAAATTATATATTTTTTCAAATTGAAAATTTAATTATATATTTTATTATTTTTTTTATTTTTGTTCTAAAAAAGTTTTTTTAAACTTATTTTATACATTTTTTAAATATGATAAAATAAAAATATCTTAAAATTTACGAAAGGATACAATATGATTAGAAAATTAAACAATGCCGACTTAGATGAAGTTATTAAAATATGGCTGAATGAAAATATTAAAACTCATTTTTTCATTTCACCAGAATATTGGAAAAGCAATGAAACTACTGTAAAAAATCTTCTTCCTCTTGCTGAAGTATATATTTATGAAAAGAATGAAAAGATTGTTGGATTTATAGGATTGGATAATGATTATATAGCAGGAATATTTATAAAATCTGATGAACAATCTAAAGGAATAGGAAAAAAACTCCTTAATTTTGTAAAAACTTTTAAAACGGAACTTAATTTAAATGTCTATATTAAAAATATAAAAGCTGTTAATTTTTATAAGAGAGAAAACTTTAAAATAAAAAAAGAAACTGTTGATCCTAATACTGGTGAAAAAGAGTTTTTTATGATTTGGAAAAAGGAATAAATAAAAAAAGACACAGTTTTGTGTCCTGATATTTTTATAATGGCGGGAGTGACGAGATTCGAACTCGCGACCTCCTACGTGACAGGCAGGCGCTCTAACCAACTGAGCTACACCCCCATTATGGTGGTCACAATAGGACTTGAACCTATGACCCCCTGCTTGTAAGGCAGGTGCTCTCCCAACTGAGCTATGCGACCATATATATTTAATTAAGTGGTGCTCAGAGGCGGAATCGAACCACCGACACGGGGATTTTCAGTCCCCTGCTCTACCGACTGAGCTATCTGAGCAGTTTTTATTTAAAAAAATGGCGGAGAACTAGAGACTCGAACTCTAAAGCCTTACGGCGTCGGTTTTCAAGACCGATTCCTTACCAATTAGGATAGCTCTCCGTGCATTATTCATAAAGTAATGGTACCCCGTAGGGGAATCGAACCCCTGTTTCCAGAGTGAAAATCTGATGTCCTAACCGTTGAACGAACGGGGCAATTGAGTGGTGGATCTAATTGGAATCGAACCAATGACCACTCGGTTATGAGCCGAGTGCTCTAACCAGCTGAGCTATAGATCCATATGTTTTTTATAATGGCGTGTCTGAAGAGATTCGAACTCCTGACCCACGCCTTAGAAGGGCGTTGCTCTATCCAGCTGAGCTACAGACACATAAATGGTGCGTCATACTGGATTTGAACCAGTGACAACACGATTAAAAGTCGTGTGCTCTACCTACTGAGCTAATGACGCATATATGGAGCGGGAAACGAGGGTCGAACTCGCGACATTCAGCTTGGAAGGCTGACGCTCTACCAACTGAGCTATTCCCGCATATGTGTTATTGAACCACTACTTTACTATTAAATTTTTGGTGGCGGGGATAGGATTTGAACCTATGACCTTCGGGTTATGAGCCCGACGAGCTGCCAGCTGCTCTACCCCGCGAAATGGTGCCTAGAGCCGGAATCGAACCGGCACGGTACTAAGTACCACGGGATTTTAAGTCCCGTGCGTCTACCTGTTCCGCCATCCAGGCTTCTCAAGTTCAGTGTTTTTTCAAACCTGTTTTCTTAAGACAAGAGTAATAATACCATATATATTATTTTCTGTCAACAAAAAAAATAAAAATTTATAAAAAAATTTTTTACAATCTTTTTTTTCTAATAATTTCAATGGTTTTCATATGTAAAAATTTATAAAATTATTTTAAATTTTAAATGTTCTTCTGCATATTTTAGAAAAATTTTTTTATTTTTTCTCCTGAAATTAAATTTTCTTTTTCTTTTTTTGTTAAATTTTTTATAAAATATTCTAATTTTCCAGCTTCACTTCTATTTTTTACTTTAAAACAAGCACAAATTTCTTTAGGTTTTCTCACTTTTGTATACTTTGCCCCTTTTCCTTCACAATGTTCTTTATACCTTCTTTCAACATCAGTTGTTATTCCAGTATATATAGAGTTATCAAAGCATCTTATCATATATACAAACCATATTTTATCACAACTTCCATTCATAATTTATATACCTCTTTTTTATTTTTTTTAAATTTTTCTACCATTTTTATACAGATATAAGATATAATTTATAAGGAAATAGTTTTTACCAATACAGTTTAACATAGTTTTTAATCTTAAGGAGGAATTTTTTGGATAATTTTAAGGGAGAAAGAGAAGTAAGAATTTATGAACTTGCAGTGACTCTTTTTGCAATTACTGTTTTTGCATTCAGCTGTTATGTTTTTCGTCTAAAAGAAAATGTTTTTGAAGGACTGATTAAAATTATAAGTTCCCCTGCAGCTCTTATTACAGATTTTCTTGTTATAGGAGGAATAGGGGCTGGTTTTTTAAACTCAACACTTATTTTTTTCTTTAATCTTTTCCTTATAAGAATTTTAAATATAAAAATAAATGGTCTTATTCTTGCATCAATGTTTACTACATTTGGATTTTCTTTTTTTGGAAAAAATATTTTAAATATTCTCCCTATATATATAGGTGGAATTCTTTACAGTAAATATGAAGGAATAATGTTCAGAGATGTTTTTGTTCCTGTATCCTTTGCCAGTGCCCTTGCACCTTTTATCAGTGAGATAGCTTTCAGAACAAATACATTTGAGTTTTCTTATTTAAATGCTGTTTCTCTTGGGATAATTATAGGATTTATCATAACCCCTCTTGCAGCAAAAATGAAAACTTTCCATGAAGGATATAACCTTTATAACCTTGGATTTACTGCAGGTATCTTAGGAGCTGTTTTTAACAGTATCCTTAAAACATATGGGTTTGAAGTTGCTTCACGAAGACTATTGTCTACAGAATTTGATCCAGCTTTAAAAATTATATGCAGCAGTATCTTTATTCTTCTTATAATAAATGGATTTTTCATTAACAACTGCTCTTTCAAAGGTTATAAGAAACTTTGCTGTGACAGTGGACTTGAAGCAGATTTTGTTGAAAAATATGGATTTGGACTGACTTTTATAAATATGGGAGTCATGGGATTTATTGCTATAGCTTTTCCTCTTCTTTTAGGACAGACACTTAACGGTCCTATGCTTGCAGGAGTATTTACTGTTGTTGGCTTTTCTGCACATGGAAAAACTTATCTCAATACACTTCCTATACTTCTTGGAGTTCTGTTTGCAGGAGTTACAAGTGGCAGCTATGATTATTTCACACTTGCTCTTTCAGGGCTTTTTGGAACCTCTCTAGCCCCTATAACAGGCGTTTTTGGAATGTTCTGGGGATTTGTAGCAGGATGGCTTCACCTTGCTGTTGTAAACAGTATAGGAGTCCTTCATGGAGGAATGAATCTTTATAATAATGGTTTCTCTGCTGGTATTGTAGCAGGATTTATGCTTCCTATTGTAAGAACTGTAAACTCACAGGCTGCAAAAAGAGAAATGCAGTTTTTGAAAAAAAGAAAAGAAATTATGTCTATTATTGAAAAAAGAAAAGTAAAAGATGATGAATAAAAAAAGAGGCATATGCCTCTTTTTTTATTCTTTTTCATCAGCAATATTTAAAGTTGCTATCCCATTAAGAGAAAGATTTTCCTCTGGTTTATAACCATTCATAAGTTTATGATATGCAGCTATTGCTATCATAGCTCCATTGTCTGTGCAAAGCTTCATTGAAGGATAACTTACATCTATTCCAAGTTTTCCTCCTTTTTCTTTAAGTTCACTTCTTAAAAGTGAGTTTGCTGCTACTCCACCAGCTATAATTATTTGCTTTACATTTTTATCTTCACAAGCTTTTAAAACTTTTTTACATAAAATATCTACTACAGTTTTTTGAAGAGAAGCTGCAAGATCTTCTTTTTTAAATTCTTCTCCCTTCATTCTCATCTTATTTACATAATTGATAACATTTGTTTTCACTCCAGAAAAACTAAACTCATATTCTCCAACTTTAGGTTCAGGAATTTTTAAGAAATCAGGATTTCCTTCATAATACATTCTATCTATTACAGGCCCTCCTGGATAACCAATTCCTATTACTCTTGCCACTTTATCCATAGTCTCTCCTACAGCATCATCAAGAGTTCCTCCTAAGTTAGTAAACTTATGATTTTCATCTATATAAATAATATTAGTATGTCCTCCTGATACTACTAAAGCTATACATGGAAGTTTTACATCATGTTCTGCAAAATTTGCATATATATGTCCTTTTATATGATGAACTGGAACAAGAGGAATATTATGTCCATAAGAAAGACCTTTTGCAAAAGAAACGCCTACAAGAAGAGCTCCTATAAGTCCTGGTGCATAAGTAACTGCTATATAATCTATATCATCAAGAGTAACTCCAGCCTGAGCTAAACTTTCATCAAGAATAGCTGCAATATTTTTTATATGCTGTCTTGAAGCTATTTCTGGAACAACTCCTCCATATTCTTTATGAATCTCTATCTGAGAAGATATATTATTTGAAAGTATTTCTTTTCCATCTCTTACAACTGCAATAGAAGTCTCATCACATGATGATTCTATTCCTAAAATTAACATCTTTTCACCCCGCTTTTATAAGACAGAAGATTTTTCTATCTAGCAATTATTTCATTTTTTTATTATATCATATTTATAATATTTCTATAATAAAATAAATTTTAAAGTTCTTTAAACTCTAGTTTTCTATTTGTAAAAGTACAAAAATATTTATATCCTAAAGATTTTAAAAGTTCTTTTGCCTCTCCAAAATCTTTTGCAATATCTTCTGCCCTATGTGCATCTGATCCTATTGTTATAATTTTTCCCCCAAGTTCTTTATATCTTGCAAGAATTTCTCTGCACGGATGAAAATCTCCTACTCCATATCTTATTCCTGAAGTATTTATTTCTATTCCTATATTTTTTGAAATTAATTTTTTTAAAATTTTATCTATAAGTTCTTTATGAAGCTCTAAATCTATAATTTTATGATCTGAATGTACTCCTCCCCCATATCTTCTTATAAAATCAAGATGTCCATATACACTTATATCATGATATATATCAAGATTTTCTAAGATTGTTTCAAAATATCTTCTATGAACTTCATTTTTCGTTTTATATTTTAAATAAATATCATTATATCCTACATCCATATGATCAACAGAATGAGATGAACCTATTATAAAATCCCAGCAATTTGCTTTTAAAACTGGTTCATATCTTTTATATAAATGAGGTTGTATCCCTACTTCAACACCAATTTTTATAATTAATTTATCTTTATATTTTTGTTTATAAGTATTTAATGTTTTAACATACTCATCAATATCAAAAACAAAAAGATCATCTTCTTCCCTATCTGCAAAATCCATATGATCTGTTATTGTTATTTCATCAAGCCCAAGTTCAACAGCTTTTTCAAATATATTTTCTAATTTCTCCTTTGAATCTGCAGAAAATCTGCTGTGAACATGTGAATCTCCTTTGTACATACTCTCTCCTTCTATAATTTGAAACTTTTTATTACTATAATTTATAAAATTTTATAATATTAATATAAAAAAGGCTGAAAGAAATTTCTTCCAGCCAAAAACATTATATTCTTTAGTTTTTAAAACTGTGAATTGGAGCAGGAACTCTTCCCCCTCTTTTTATAAAGTTTTCACAGCTGAATTTATTTACAGGCATAATAGGTGCATATCCAAGAAGACCACCAAATTCTACTGTTTCTCCCACACCTTTACCTATTACAGGAATAAGTCTTGCTGCTGTTGTTTTATTGTTAATCATTCCTATTGCAGATTCATCAGCAATAATTCCTGAAATTGTAGCTGCTGATGTATCTCCAGGAATAGCTATCATATCAAGTCCTACTGAACATACACAAGTCATCGCTTCAAGTTTTTCAAGAGTAAGAGCACCAACTGTTGCTGCTTCTATCATAGCGTGATCTTCACTTACAGGAATAAACGCTCCACTAAGTCCTCCTACATAAGATGACGCCATTACTCCACCTTTTTTAACATTATCGTTAAGAATTGCAAGAGCTGCTGTTGTTCCTGGTGCTCCTGCTTGTTCTAACCCCATTTCTTGGAATATTTCTCCTATACTATCTCCAACAGCTGGAGTAGGAGCAAGAGATAAATCTATTATTCCAAAAGGTACATTTAATCTTCTAGCAGCTTCCTGAGCAACTATCTGACCAACTCTTGTTATTTTAAATGCTGTTTTCTTAACTGTCTCACAAAGCATTTCAAAATCCCCATCTCTTACTTCCATAAGAGCTCTTTTTACAACTCCCGGTCCACTTACACCTACATTTATTACACAGTCTGCTTCTCCAACTCCGTGGAATGCTCCTGCCATAAATGGGTTGTCTTCAACTGCATTACAGAATACAACAAGTTTTGCACATCCTAGGCAATCTCTGTCTTTTGTAAGTTCAGCTGTCTCTTTTATTATTTCTCCCATTCTTTTTATAGCATCCATATTAAGACCATTTCTTGAAGTTCCAACATTTACAGATGAACATACTCTTTCTGTTACAGCCATAGCCTCTGGAATAGAATCTATAAGAATTTTATCAGAAGGTGTACATCCTTTTTGAACAAGAGCTGAAAATCCACCTATAAAGTTTACTCCACACACTTCAGCAGCTTTATCAAGAGTTTTAGCAATACTTACATAAGAATCTGTTTTGCATCCTGCTGCTGCTATTGCTATAGGAGTAACGGATATTCTTTTGTTTACAACTGGTATTCCAAATTGTTTTGCTATTTCATCTCCAACTTTTACTAAATCTTTTGCATAAGTTGTTATTTTTTTATATATATTTTCATTAAATTTTTCTACATCAGGATCTGCACAGTCTATAAGACTTATCCCCATTGTTATTGTACGCACATCAAGCTTAGCTTCAGCTATCATACGGTTAGTTTCCTGAATCTCTACTCTGGAAATCATAGAAGTCCTCCTCTGGTTTTAGATTATTTTTTAGATACGGTGCATGCAGTTAAAAATATCTTCATGTTGCATTGTTATGATAACACCTAAGTCTGTTCCTATTTTAGATAATTCTTCACTTACCATTTCCATAGGTTTTGAAGGTTCAGATATATCAACTATCATCATCATATTAAAGTATCCATCTACAATAGTTTGTGAAATATCAAGAATGTTTATATTCACTTCTGATAAATAAGTACAAACTTTTGCAATAATCCCAACCTTATCTGTTCCTAAAACAGTAATTATACACTTCATTGCTTACCTCCTGAGTTCTCTTTTATTTTAGAATTTTTTCCTGTTTAAAAACAATCACATATATATTTATTTTATTATATCATTTATTTTTCATATTATGAAAATAAAAATAAAAAAAGTAAAATTCTTTAGAATATTTTTATTATATATACAAAAAAAGAGAAGGATTTCTCCTTCTCTTCTTACTATACCCATTAGGGTTTTACTATTTAGTTATTTCTGATAC